>OMSV01000138.1:4531-8512 GCA_900290385.1 Syntrophobacter sp. SbD2
CTTACAACCCAAACGGTATCAGTGCGGCCGCGCTAGTCGATTACAAGATAAAAAACGGCGTACTGCGAGGGTTCCCGGGGACCGGCGAAATAACAAACGAGGAGCTTCTCGCCATTCCGGTGACGGTCCTTTTCCCCGCAGCGCTCGAAAACGTGATTCGCGCCGACAACGCTGAAAATCTCAAATGCAGGATCTGCTGCGAACTGGCAAACGGACCAACTACCCCCGAAGCCGACCGCATTCTCGACGACAAGGGCATATTTGTATTGCCGGACTTCCTTGCCAACGCAGGAGGAGTGACAGTATCTTATTTCGAGCAAGTCCAGAATGCGTATAACCTCTACTGGGAGCTCCAAGAGGTCCACTGGAGGCTTGATAAGAAAATGACCCAGGCCTTTGCGAGCGTTTACGAGATGAGCCGGCGCGACAAAATAGATCTCAGGCAGGCCGCTTATCTGGTTGCAATTGCTCGAGTGGCCGAAGCTTGCAAACTGCGCGGCTGGGTGTAGGTAACGAGGTCTACCGGGGCAGTTCACTAATCGATATGCTCGTTGGAGTTATGATGGGCCAAGACGCCAAAGCATACTTTACCTCGGCGGATATATGCGCGGCGGACCTGATTCGCGCATACCGGCTCTATGACAAAATGATCCGGTATGCCCATCTTCTCGATGAAATTCGCAAGCTTTTTCTCTCCGTGCTGTGCAGGCGCGGGATCGTGTGCGCGGAGTCAATCCGGCAGGATGCGGTAAAGCAACTGGAGGCGCTCGGCGAGCCTGTAACCGAGCAGGCGATCTCACAGGTCATCGGCGCGCTTACAGATATTTATTTTGCCCGCCATTTCACATGGGACGAGATAGAGAACTATATCAAATTTGCGAGAAAAAGTGAGTCTTTCCAGAGGCTCAACAAGCTCATGAACTCGGAAGAAGCCACCTCCAGCCGGATTCGTGAAGCGGTAAGAGAATTTTGCGCAATCCCCATGGGCAGTCTATATATACCCCCCGGCGACTCAACGGGGGTGCGNNCCCCCAGGCGACTCAACGGGGGTGCGTGTCGGCTTGATCAGCCGCTTCATTTCCGATCAACTTCCCTTCCTGGGAGTGGCCAAGAATTATATCACTATCCGGGATATGGACGAGTTGATGGAACAAATAGTCTGTAACCCCAGACGCGGCGGACGAATCGGTGGTAAATCCGCCGGCATGTTCCTTGCCTATAAGATCATTTTGCCCCTGCTTGGACAAAGAGACCCTGAATTTGAAAAATACGTAAGGATTCCCGAATCCCATTATTTCAATTCCGGTTTTCTGACCGATTTTCTCGACTCCAACAACCTTTTCTCGCTTCACTCTCAAAAATATAAGAGCCGGGAAACAATCGAGGAAGAATACGGCCAGATATCGGGAACAATCCAGAAGGCCACTTTTCCCTCCGACGTGTTGATTCAGTTCAGGGCTTTTCTGGAAAAGGTCGGGGAACATCCCCTCATAATCCGCTCGTCCAGCCTGCTTGAGGACAACGTCGGATATACTTTTTCGGGCAAATACGACTCGGTTTTCATTGCAAATCAGGGCAAGATAGGGACCCGGCTCAACGAATTCACTCGCGCATTGAAACAGGTGCTTACCAGCGTCTTCAGCGCCAGGGCCATACTTTACCGCCTGGACCACAACCTGCTCGATTTCGATGAACGGATGAGCGTTCTCGTTCAAAAGGTAGTGGGAAGGCGGTTCAATGAATCTTTTTTCCCGACTGCGGCAGGAGTAGCTTTTTCGCAGAATGTGTACGCCTGGACCCCGAGAATAGTCAGGGCCGATGGTTTGCTGAGGATGGTCTTCGGTCTGGGCACGCGGGCCGTTGACCGAATCGGGCCCGACTACCCAAGGATGGTCCCCCTCAGCCATCCCCTTCTTCGCCCTGAAGCGAGCGCCGAAGAAATCAAGAAATACTCCCAAAAGCTCGTTGACGTTCTCGATTTGAAATCAAAGTCGATCCGGACGGTCCCGGCCACGGACCTCTTTCGAACAATTAATCATCCCGACCTTTATTACGCTGTCTCTGTTGATGATGAAGGACATCTTTCTGCGCCTCTTTTCAAAAAAGAGCAAATCGACGCGGCCCGCGCCTGTTTAACTTTCGACAACCTTCTTTCCAAAACCCCCCTGGCAGGACTTATGAAAAGGATCCTTCATCAATTGGAGCAAGCATACGGCCGGCCCGTAGAAGTTGAATTCGCCTGGGACGACGGCACACTTTATATTCTCCAGTGCCGCGCGCTCGCCTTGAGCAGATTTGTCGAAAAAGTGGCCGTCCCGAAGGACATCGACCCTCAAAAAGTTCTGTTTACGTGCAGCACTGTCCTGTTCAGCAGTGTGGTCAAGAATATTGAATATATTGTATACATCGATCCCAGGGCCTATGCCGCGCTCTCCACATTCGACGAGCGGCTCGCTGTGGTGCGCACAGTGAGAAGAATCAATCGCCTGCTCGAAGACAAGGTCTACGCCCTTTTCGGGCCGGGGAGGTGGGGGACCAACGATGTAAAGATGGGCATCAAAGTGAGCTATGAAGATATCAACCGAACGAGGGTCCTGGCCGAAATAGCCATGAGAGAGGTTGGGATCGTGCCGGAGCCGTCTTTCGGCACTCATTTTTTCAACGATCTGGTAGAGGCAAACATCGTCCCCCTGGCGATTGATCCCGACAGCCCCGGGACAGTGTTCAGGGAGGAGTTTTTCCATCAGTGCCCCAACGCCCTCGTCTCGCTCGACCCTGAGCTTCAGAGGGATGCAGTAGCCCGGGTCATTCACGTGCCCTCCTGCACCCAAGGGCAATATCTCCAGGTCTATCTGGACGGCGACGAACAGAAGGGCGTGGGCTTTTTGTGCCGCCCTGAACAGACGCACTGAGTGATGAGGATATCCGTCTGTATGGATATTTGTCTATGTAGTTGACAAGAGGGCATGCATATTTCACAATGATTGTTGCCCATGAATAGAAAACTTGCCTTAATTTTCCTCGTCTGTTTTTCTTTCTCCATTCTGGGGTGTGCGTTTCATCACCATGAAGATGGAGACTCCCATGATAATTGCGCCATCTGCTTTTGTGTCTTCCAGCATTCAAATCTGGCCTTCCAGGATCTTCTTCAAATTGCACCGCCGCTTTCCAGTATCTTCCTTGGCATTTCAGAGCATGCGGTAAGCTTTTCCTCTTTTCGCTGTTTTCCTTATTTAAATCGAGCTCCTCCCGCATAATACCCGGACCCTGACATCTACTGCAAAATACCATAGGGACGTCTCGCGGATCGTCGAGTGCATTTTCTAATCTCAACGCCTCGAGAGGTGAGCGGCAACACCGCAGATCGGCTCGCGGCAGTTTCATAGGCCGCTCAAAACGTTCCTGATAAGAGAAGGCAGGAATCATTTCATCTGAAGATGACCATGAGGAGGAGAGGAGCCACCATGCGGGCTATTATTGCACTCGTGTTTCTATTAGTATTTTCATCCTGTGCGTTTGCTCAGACAACGGAGGAGAGGCTTCAAGACCTGGAGAAGGCAATCAAAAAACAGGAACAAACCATCCAGGAGCTAAAATCCCTCCAGAAGACAGTTAAGAAACAGGAGCAAACTATTGAAGAACAACGAAAGTTGATTGAAAAATTGTCGACAAGAGCCCAAGCGCCCCAGCCCTCTGCTGCGCCTTCGCCAGCCGCAACGGCCCAAACGGCTTCGACCGAGCAGGTGCAGCACGAGGTCGAGGAGCTGAAGGAACAGGTGAGCTCGGTGCTCGAAGCGCAGCAGAAGAAGCTCCCAAGCGAGTTCAATCCTGCCATCGGGCTCGTGGGTGAGACGGTTTTTTCTTACCGGAGCCAGGGATCGAAAGCTACGGGCAGCGACCGGGCCGGCGGGTTCGATGTGAACCAGCGTTCGGTCGAACTGAACGTAGCGGCTGCGGTCGATCCGTTTGCGAAGGGCTATC
>OMSV01000138.1:8522-12849 GCA_900290385.1 Syntrophobacter sp. SbD2
GGTTTTTCGGCGAATTCGGCAGATTGGCCTACATACACGATCATGAACTGCCTTTCGTGAACCGTCCGATGGTGCTCGACCAGTATATCGGCGGCGAATCGAGGACAGATGGGGCGCAGCTAAACTACCTGTTGCCGATTGAACATTACGTCAGTCTGACTATGGGCGTGGGCGATGGTTTTGGCAGTGCGCCAAACGATATCAACGATTACAGCAATGGAAATTTCCGTAACTTCGGCGGGCTGAGCTTTTTTGGCCGAGGGTCCACGTCTTTTGATTTGACGCCCGATTTATCCCTCGAACCCGGCATTTCAGGCCTGCTAAATCCGGATACTATAAACCGCGGAGGTGTACTCGCCCTGCCCAATGGTGATCCTGTCACGCTTCCTCAATTGCCCGGCAGCACGCTCTCCCAAACCGGGAGAAGCCTGGAGGGAGTGGACCTCACTTTGAGCTACAAGCCGCTGAGAAACAATCAATTCGAAAGTATCACCTGGGGCACGGAAGTGCTCCGCAGCGATAGTAGCTTTGATGTCATACCAACAGCGGGCGGCGCTGTGTTCAGTCCGTTCAGCCGATCCGTAGAGTCCTACGGAATGTATTCATATCTAACTTACAAATGGAGTCGCGAGTGGTCGGCAGGGTTCCTGTTCGAGTGTATGGAGGACTCCTGGAACAACGCAGACATGACTGTCGCATATTCCCCGTATATTACGTGGGCACTGAGCCACTGGAATCAACTGCGCCTCCAATATACACATACCGACCATAACGCCGCCTCAGGCCTGCACCCGGATGACGCCGTTTATCTGCAGTGGGCCTGGATCATCGGCTCGCACGCTCATGGGTGGCAGCAACGCTAGCACTGAGGAGAAAGGGATTTAACATGAAACCGAAACTCATACATTTATTGTCGATCGTCTCACTCGCCGGTGTGTTGTTATACGGGATACCGATACCGGCTCATGCCGCCAAAATCAGGGTAGTCACGACTTTGACCGACCTGGCCGACTTTACGCGTGAGATCGGAGGAGACCTGGTTGAGGTTCACAGCCTTGCCACGGGTGTTGAAGATACGCACGGGGTCCCGATGAAACCGAGCTTCGTACCCATTATGAACAGGGCGGACCTGCTTGTCCTGGTGGGGTTTGACTGTGAACACGCCTTTCTGCCCGCGCTGCTGGAAGCCAGCAAGAACCCTCGCATCCAGTTGGGAAAGTCCGGGTACGTGGACGCATCGAAGGGCATCGTGCCCAAAGATGTACCCAAATCGACCGATCACTACCAGGGCGACGTTCATCCCTACGGCAATCCGCACTATATGCTCGACCCGATGTTGGCAGAGAAGGCGATCGGGAACATTTACAACGCACTGGTGGAGTTCGCTCCGCAGCATAAGGAGGAATTCAAGCGCAATCGCGATGCGTATCTGGCCAAACTCGACGCAAAGATTGCAGAATGGAAAAAGGAGGTCCTACCGCTCAAGGGCGTAAAGTTTGTGTCCTATCACGAGCATTGGCCATATTTCGCGGAGCGGTTCGGCCTGGTTTACTTCGGCACCATTGAACTTAAACCGGGCATCGATCCGACTTCCCGCCACATCGAGGACTTGATCGCCTCCATGAAGGCCGAGCACGTTTCGATCGTCCTTCGCGAGCCCCAGTTTCCCGAAAAGGTGCCCAGGCAGATTGCAGAACAAACCGGGGCGACCCTGGTAACGCTGCCCATAATGCCTGGCGGCATACCGAACACGGAAACCTACATCATGATGGAGGACGAGATCATTCGTGGATTGCTGGCTGCCGAACAAGCGTGGAAGACCGCGCATGCGATGAAATGACACATGCATTATGATGCATCCCGCCCGTGCTTTACCCGGGCGGGTGCTTTTGGAATGAGATATGAATGATGCGCTCATAACCCTCGATAACCTGAGCATTGGCTATAACGGCCAGCCTGTTCTGTCCGGGATTTCGCTTTCGATTGCCCGCGACAGTTTCACTGCAATCCTCGGTGCGAACGGTTCCGGCAAATCGACTCTGCTAAAGACTCTGCTTGGACTGCTTGCTCCACTGGAAGGAAGGATCGACTCCACTAAATCATCGACTGGTGCACCGCTCCTGTTTGGTTACGTGCCTCAGGCCGGTCAGTTCGATCCGATTTATCTGCTGACCGGGTTTGAGGTAGCTCTTATGGGCACCTATGGACGCGTGCGCCCAGGGCGCTTTGTCCCGTCTGCCGAACGCGCCTTCACGCGCGAATGCCTCCGTGCGGCAGGCGCTGAAGAGTTCGCCCCCACGCGGTTTTCAGAACTCTCTGGTGGTCAGAAACAACGTGTGCTTATTGCGCGCGCCCTGGCCACGCGCCCGGACGTCCTGGTGCTCGACGAACCGACTGCGGGCGTGGACGCCGAGGCAACACATTCGGTGCTGGAATTTATTTCCAGGACCAGCATGGAAAGGCAAATCGCAGTCCTGCTCGTTACTCACGATTTTGCAGCGATTCGCCATCATGCCCGGCAAATTCTCTGGCTCCATCAGGGCAAAGTGCTCCAGGGCACTCCGGATGAACTGCTTACTTCCAAACGGATGGCTGAGATTTTTGAAATAGGAATAAGCTGATGATGACATCGTTAAGTCACTTTCTCTCGCCCGATTTTCTCCTGCGAAACTCGGTCTATACCAGCGTGCTCGTAGGCTTCTCCTGCCCGCTTGTCGGCGTGTTTCTGGTGATGCGCCGGCTGGTGTTCATGGGCGTTGCACTACCGCAGCATTATGGCTCGGAGTCAATGTAAGCGGCCACCCTTCTGAAAGCGCGCATATGCTCGCCTTTATCGGTTCGATGACATTTTCACTGTCTGCGATCCTGGTGCTGGCGTTCATGGAGAGGCACGGGCGCGGTCAGCCCGAAGGCCGGCTCGGCACTGCATATGTGGTGGCCGCCTCGCTGAGCATACTGGTGCTGTCAAAAAACCCTTATGGCGAGCTCGGCTGGCTCGACATGCTAAAAGGGGAGGTCATCACCATCTCCAATTTCGACCTCGTTCTGACGGCAGCAACCCTTACGCTTGTCCTGGCAACGCTGGGACTGTTTCACAAGGAATTGCTCCTGGTCTCATTCGACCGGCCAATGGCAATTACACTTCGCAAGAACGTAGTTTTCTGGGACGTGCTGCTTTATTTACTGATCGGCCTGACCGTGTCGATGGCCGTGCTCAGTGTCGGGCCGCTCATCGCGTTCGGATTCTTGCTGATCCCCGCGCTGACGGCGCACCTGTTCGCGCGCAATATGCGCCAGTTCACAATTTTGGCCTCGCTGTGCGGCGGCGTAGCGGCGTTTCTCGGTTTCTGGATCGCATATCAATACGATTTGCCAGTCGGCCCTGCCGATGTCGTACTCCTTGGAGTGATCTACGCAGCAGGCTGGTTTATCGCCAGGCTTTTTCCCGGAAGCACAAAATGAAAAGAAGGTGCCAATATGCGAAAAACGCTAAGGTTCTCCCTCATGTTAATAGCATTCATTCTGCCGCTTCTCTCATATATCGGCAAACCTTCCGTCGCCTCAGCGGGAAGGTTCATAGATAACGGAGACGGTACGGTTACGGACACAAATCGAAAACTAATGTGGCAGAAGGGCGATAGTGGAAATGAGGTGACATTCGAGCAGGCGCAGGAGTACTGCAAGAATCTGCGCCTTGGAGGCCATGCGGATTGGCGTCTGCCCACACCCGACGAACGGGACACCGCAGTAACCGTCGAATTGATGATGCCGTTACATGCCCGCGCGGCCTATGCCCGTTTGGATCTCTATTGGTCATCTGATCCAATGGTCCTGCTACCCTTCAACTATCACCCCTCCCGTGGCCCAGAGGTTTCGAGGGTATATCCTGCAAAGCAGGGCGATAGAGCCTTCGTAAGAGCCATACGCTCATTGACTGTCAGCCCCCATCGAGACGGCACCTGAGGAGATTTGCGGCCATCGCCTGAACCACTCAAATTGCTCTTGGCGCCGGCATGTTCTCTATTGACGTAAAACACCAATTGAGATAGCTTGTCGGTAATCTACCGTCCGGTGACAGCACCAGGAAGGCGCGATCCGCACCGGCCCAAGAGCGAGTGGCTCCTTAATAACGTAAAAATTGCCAGGGTTTATACTCGGCTGATCAACTAATCGGCCACGAACGCCTAAAGCCCGTCTGAAGATGGGAAGGATGTTCGTGGCCTTTTTTTTGATGAGGCCGGGGTGGGTGTAGCATGCAATGAATTTCATTCGGAGGAAGAGAAAAGGCAGATACGGGGCAGGCGTCGCGCTTTTGGCGTTGGTCGGG
>OMSV01000138.1:12859-14637 GCA_900290385.1 Syntrophobacter sp. SbD2
GGACACAGGCGAGTCTCGAAAGGGAACAGCCCAATTGCCTGAGATCGTGGTGGAGGAACGAAGCGACAGCATGTTGGGCGTTGCTGAGTCGTCGACCCAGGGTACTATTGGAGCGCAGCAGTTGGAGGACCGCCCCGTAAGCCGTCCCGGGG
Organism: Syntrophobacter sp. SbD2; assembly: GCA_900290385.1. The sequence goes on from OMSV01000138.1 coordinate 13,012, forward strand.
AAGTGCTCGAAGCCATGCCGGGAGTAATCGTCACCCAGCATAGCGGTGACGGCAAGGCAAACCAGTATTTTCTTCGAGGCTTCAATCTAGACCATGGCACCGACCTGGCCACCTTTGTCAACGGCGTTCCAATCAATTTGCCGTCGAACGCTCATGGGGAAGGGTATACGGACCTCAATTTCATTATCCCCGAGCTGATACAAAAAATAGATTACCAGAAAGGCCCCTACTTCGCGAACGTGGGGGACTTCGGCTCCGCCGGCTCGGAAAACATTCAGTACTTTCAGACCCTTCCTGAAGGCATTGCGAAGCTGGAAATCGGAAGCTGGAACTACGAGCGTGCACTGTTCGCCGATTCGACCAAGGTAAGCCAGGGCAATCTTCTCGCTGCCATGGAAGTGGTGCACACCGACGGACCCTGGGTTGTGCCCGAAGGTTACCTGAAATTCAACGGACTGCTTACCTACAGCCAAGGAGATGCAAGCCAGGGCTTCAGCGCGTCGGCACTGGCTTATCACGGCACATGGGGTGCTACCAACCAGATCCCGGAGCTTGCAGTCGCCGAAGGCCTCATTTCGCGGTTTGGTTCAATGAACCCCACCGACGGAGGTTTCACGGACCGCTACACCCTGGAGGGCGAATACCATCAAGCCAACGAACATTCGGCTACCAAGGTCGTAGCGTATGCCTATTACTATAACATGGGCCTCTGGAATGACTTCACCTACTTCCTGAATAATCCCGTCCAAGGGGACCAGTTCGATCAGAGGGACACTCGGTGGGTGCAGGGGGTGAGAGCAAGCCGGACCTACTTTACCCAATGGTGCGGCATGCCGGTGGAAAACACCTTCGGGCTCGACGTTCGAAACGACATCATCCACGACGGCCTGTTTAACACAGAGGACCGGACGGTGCTGTCCATAGTTCGTATAGATGATGTCGTGGAAACGGACGTGGCGCCCTACTTTGAGAACAAGATACAATGGCTTCCAAAGTTTCGCACCGTTATCGGCTTCCGCGAAGATTTCATTAATTTCGCCAACAAGAACGATTTCACCCTTGCCACTAATGGCCCAAACCCCGCCGACAGCGGCGACCGGTTCGCGTTCACCCCCGAGCCCAAGCTGAGTTTGATCTTCGGCCCATGGGCAAAAACGGAATTCTACCTTAACTGGGGCATGGGCTTCCACACCGACGACGCGCGGGGCGTAAACACTACTCAAGATCCGACAACGGGCCAGCCTGTAGAAAGGGCCTTACCGATAGCGCAAACGGTCGGTGGGGAGGTTGGCGTACGCACTCTTGCCATCCCGAACCTGCAAAGCACTCTTACAGCCTGGGTGCTGAGGCTGCAATCCGAACTGATCTTCGACGGGGATACAGGGACGACCGTGCCCAGTCCTGACCCCGATATCCGCAAGGGTGTTGAATGGGCAAACTACTATACGCCGGCCAAATGGCTGACGATAGACGCCGATTTTGCCGCCTCGTCGGCGCATTTTTTAGGCAATCCGGTGGGCGGCGATTACGTCCCCGAAGCGGCCAATGTAGTGATTGCCACGGGCATCACCATCCATGATGTGAAAGGTTGGAGCACCAGCCTGCGGCTGCGGTATTTCGGACCTA
>OMSV01000138.1:14647-15109 GCA_900290385.1 Syntrophobacter sp. SbD2
TCGCTATCTGACCCAGGACGGTACCGAGCGTTCTCCCAGCACCGCTTTGCTTTACTACAACGTAAGCTACAAGTTCAACAAGAGATGGACGATTGAGGGAGATATCTTCAATCTGCTCAACGCGAAAGCCGACGATATAGACTACTATTACCCGTATCGGCTTACGCCAACAGGTCCGGCTGTGAGCGGCGACGTGTTCCACCCGGTCGAGCCGCTTACTTTCCGCCTCGCGTTGACCATGCGGTTTTGACTAAAAAATCCACTGCAGAGACGCAGAGAACGCAGAGAACGCAGAGAAGGTCAAAACCTTTTCGACAGGATTTACAGGAGAGCCTCTTGCAGAACTCAACAAAACCACCGCCCCGGTGACATCCGCGGTCCAGTGGACCTTGGAAAAACCTGGATTCCGGCCTGCGCCCATAGCCGTCAACTTAAGGAGTGAGGGAGTGAAAGAGAGCTCTT
>OMSV01000077.1 GCA_900290385.1 Syntrophobacter sp. SbD2
TTTTCTGGCGATAGTAATCGGCTACCTGCCGGGTCTGAATAACTCCTTCTCCAGGCGTGAGGTCAACATTTCTCTTCTGGATGCCCGCGCCGGGTCGCCGCCCACCGCAGCCGAAATACTGCACAGGCATAATGACGAGCATGGTATGGAATCGATCCGGCAGCTATTGCGTGAGTGGGAAAGATGGTCTGCGGAATTGCTCGAAAGCCACCTGTCTTATCCGGTACTCGCCTTTTTCAGGTCTCAACACGATAACCAGTCATGGCTCGCTGCGCTCACGTCTATTCTGGATACAAGCGCGTTGGTAATGGTTGGCCTGGAAGGGGCCTGCGTGCGCCAGGCACAACTGACTTTCGCCATGGCGAGACACGCTGTTGTGGATCTTTCCCTGATTTTCGGAGTCACGCCCCGATGGCCGGAACCTGACCGCCTCCCACCCGCTCAACTGACGAACTTGAGATCCAGATTAATTGCGGCAGGTTTGCGCCCCAAGGCGGGAGATGAAGCCGATCAAAGGTTAATGGAACTGCGCACCATGTACGAACCTTTTATCTTTGCCCTCTCAACGCATTTTCGTCTGCCTCTTCCGCCGTGGGTCCCTGAATCCGCCGTTGCCGACAACTGGCAGGCCGGCGTATCGACTCCGGAACGTGGCTGGATGAGGACTATCCTGCCACGCAGAAGGGGTGAGGGCCACTTTTAGTCCTCCCCTTAACCGGTCCACCTCAAGACGCGGCGGGCTATCTGCGGATGGCCCTATGGTCTTCTCCGTCAGATCATTAAGCACCTCGATGAACCTGGGATTATGGCCTATCCGGGCATGTGTGCTATAATCCAGATCGTGATAATCAAGATTCCGGCAATCTGGAAATAGATACAAACATGCTCGAACTTGAAGTTGAAAACCAAAACGCACCCGCTGGGCCTGATACCGACGATAAGCTCGCCCAATCCGGGAAAACAGCGGCCTCAGACGCCGACGAAGGTTTGAATGGCCAACCCGGCGACCGGTCCGGCCGCCCCCCCGCCCTTCCGGACCGGATATCCACATTTCCGCACCTGCCCGGCATATACATGTTCAAGGACGCAGGCGGGACTATCCTTTACATAGGAAAGGCCCGGGATCTGAGGAAACGGATCGCCAATTACTTCCGGGGTGGCGACGCGATAGATATCAAGACCAGGATCATGCTCGCCAAGGCCGCCGATGTCGAATACGCCATTACATCCTCCGAGAAAGAGGCGCTGCTGCTCGAGGCAAGCCTCATAAAGAAACACCGCCCGCGCTACAATGTAGTTCTTCGCGACGACAAAAATTACCTCTCGATACGGATCGACCCTCGTGACCCCTACCCCAGGCTGGACATAGTACGGCGATTTCAAAAAGACGGAGCGGCATACTTCGGGCCCTATACATCGGCTCGAGCGGCCCGCGATACCCTTAAATACCTGCATCAGCTTTTCCCGCTAAGGCTTTGCAAAGGCAAAAAGCTCCTTCCGCGGGAACGTCCGTGCCTCAACTTTTCGATGGGTCAATGTCTCGCCGCCTGTGCAGGCAAAGTTTCCCGTGAACAGTACATGAAGATGGTCGAGGAAGTGGTGCTCTTCCTGCAAGGAAAGACCGACATACTTCAGAAACAGCTCCAAAAAAGGATGCAAGAGGCCTCCGAAGCTCTGCAGTTCGAACTGGCCGCCTTCTACCGCGACCGGCTGCGAAATGTCGCCGCCACAATCGAAAAGCAGCATGTCGTATCCGACCGCTTCCGCGACCAGGACGTGCTGGGCATCCACCAGGAGGAAGACCGGAGCGAACTGGTGGTTCTCTTTATCCGGCAGGGAGTACATTCAGGCCAGAGGGCGTTCGACCTCAAGGAGGCCCGGGGGGATCGCCACGAGCTATTGTCGGCCTTCATTCATCAATACTACTATGAAGGCGCCGTCATTCCCGATGAGGTGCTCGTTCCCATTTCGCTCGATTCCGAAACGGTCCTATCAGAATGGCTATCGGAGAAGAAAGGAAAACGCGTGAGGATCTGGGCGGCAAAAAGAGGCGCCCGTAAGCATCTGCTCGATATGGCGCAAGCCAACGCCCGTGAGGGATTTATCAGCCGCAGCCGCTGGCGGAGGCGGGATGCGGCGCTCATAGACGGTCTTCAGCGCCTCCTCAAGCTACCGAGAACCCCAGCCCGAATCGCGTGCGTGGACATCTCCAACATCCAGGGACACCACGCTGTCGGGGCGCTTGTTGTTTTTGAACATGGACGCCCGGATAAGAATTCCTACAGGCGCTACCGCATAAGACTAAAGAGCGAACCAGACGATCCGGCGATGATGGCCGAAGTAATAGGCAGGCTTATTGAAAACGACCGCGAACTTTCAGCAACCCTTGATCTGCTTCTTCTCGACGGCGGGAAGGGGCAGTTGAACAAGATCGTGCGCCTGCTGGAGCAAATCGGGACTTCTGAGCCGCTCCCGGTCGCCTCCATCGCCAAGGAGCGCGAATCAGACATAGGCGAGAAGGGAAAAGGGCTATACGAGAAAATCTATCTGCCCGGTCGGAAGAACCCGCTTTTCCTGCACCGCAATCAGGACATTCTACACCTGCTCCAGCGAATACGCGACGAGGCCCACCGGTTCGCCATATCTCACTATCAGAACGTGCACAGGGTCTCGCTTCTCACCTCGGCGCTGGACACCATTCCGGGAATAGGCCCCGCCAGAAGGCAGATGCTCCTCGAACGCTTCGGCAGCCTTGAGGCTATCCAGGAAGCCCCGGCCCAGGAACTCGAAAGAGCCGGCCTACCCCAGACGGTGGCGCAGAACCTCATTCGCGTTCTTTCCGAAATTGAAAGCAGCGCGATCTTAAAGGAGCAGGAAGTTGGGGATTGATTAAACCTTCACTTGGCTCTTGCAGCGGAACTTCACAAAAAATACCAGTCCGGCAAGCAGGGCCACCCCTATCACAATATCGACCTGATGTGAATAGAGCAGAACAAGGTCCCATCTTTCACGGAGGTACATCCCGCAGATAAGGAGGAAAGAATTCCACATGGTCGCACCGGCAAGGGTCGCCATGAGGAAGGGAAAAAGCTTCATTTTACCTGTCCCGGCGGGAACGGAGATAAGATGTCTGACAACGGGTATGAACCGGCTGATGAAAAGAGTCAGGGTCCCTTTGCGGCGGCTGAAAAAATCCTCTGTCCACTCAAGGTCGTGCGGGTTGAGAAGCAGGTATCTGCCGACCTTGAGCACGAAGGGCCTCCCTCCGTAGTAGCCCATTGCATACGAGATTGCGGACCCGGCTACCGAACCGGTGCTGGTTGCAACAATAGCCGCCCAGAGGTTCCATTTGCCATCCGCAACCATAAATCCGACGAAAGGCATCACCGCCTCGCTTGGAACCGGGGCGATCATGCTCTCAAGCGCCATCATGAAGGCCGCGCCAAAATATCCGGCCCCATGAAGACACGATATTGCGCAATTCGATATCAGGTTTGTCAGCATCCAATTCTTTCCTCTTTTTTTCCGGTCAGTGAGTCAACACCAACCGATCAGGCCCGGTATTCAAAACAGATTTCGGCGCAAATTACCACAACATTCTTCCAAACAGCCATTCAGGAATAGACTAAACGATGAAAGAAGACGAAATAATCCCCTACCCCATCGAAGACTCGATCGACCTCCACACCTTCAGGCCAAACGAAGTGAAAGACCTTTTGAACGACTACCTGGAAGCGGCGAGAGAGAAGGGATTCGAAGAAGTTCGAATAATTCACGGGAAGGGCATGGGGATCCTGCGCCGGACAGTCCATGCGGTATTGAAGAGCCATCCCATGGTGACTTCGTTCAGCGAGGCCGGCCCTGAGGCAGGTGGCTGGGGCGCAACGATTGCCGTGCTCGGAAAGGAGCGAACCTAGTTTCGTAAACGTTCACCACAGTTGCTCATGTCCCATCGTGACACCCCAAACCATGAAAAGATCCGTAGCATGGGTGGAGCGAAGCGCAACCCATCAGGTCTTTTCGTAGACAGAGACGGGGCATAGTCCGGTCAAGGAGAGGGAACAGAAAAAACCAAAATTCAACATGATCAACACGCGTCTCAGGACTCAAAAATAGCCATTCCTGTTAATCCTGCTAATCCTGTTAATCCTGTCTGAAAAGCTTTTCTCTCTGCTCTCTCCTTGACCGGACTATGCCCCGTCTCTGTTGTGAACTTGTACTCAATGACTCGCTTAGGAGCCCTTGTTATAGCTTCCGAGGAATTTGAAAAACTCGGTCTTTTCCACCAATTCGGCTAGAATGTGCCTCCGGCTCTCTTCGCTCACGTCGGTTTCCAAATCCACATAGAACAGGTACTCCCAGGGCCTGCTGTGGATCGGCCTCGATTCTAGTTTGACAATGTTTATATCGTTTAGTGCAAAAATCCGGAGCGTCTCGAACAATGCCCCCGGCTTGTCGCTTACCGAATAGATCAGGGAGGATTTGTTTTGAGGGCCCGGAAGAGATTCATTCCGGGATATAACCACGAATCGAGTGAAATTCCGGGGATTGGTCTCTATGCCCTCCTTGAGAATCGCCAGCCGCACAACCTGATCTGCCCCTTCGCCGGCTATGGCAGCCTCTTTGGGATCGGAGCCCTCTTTTACCCTTCCAACGGCTGTGGCAGTATCTTTACATGCTATCAAGTCCCAGCCGGGATTTTTTTCAAGATATTCCCTGCACTGCTGAAAAGCCTGAGGATGGGAGTAGATTCTTTCCAATCCTTCAATCGACGCGTCTGGCTGCCCTAATAGATTATGCTTGATCCTCAAGGTCAACTCGCCCACTATTTTGAGGTCAAATTCGAGCAGCAGGTCATAGTTCTCATGAATGCTGCCCGTAAGGCTGTTTTCGACTGGAACAACGCCGAAAGCCGCCTGTTCGCTGTCCACCAGATCGAAGACCTCTCTGAATGAGGAACTGTTCCGCAAAGGGACCTCATTGCCGAAAAACTGCGTGCATGCTTTGTGAGAAAAAGAACCGGGCACGCCGCTGTAGACAACCGTTGCAGGCGCCCTGCCCTCGCCTCGGCGCGGTCGCAGGACAGCCGCTTTGTCGAGGTAAGCGTAATCGAGCTGTTTTCCTACAACCGGAGCAATTACGTACAGGTCTCTCATGAGCTGCTCGAACTGTTCCGGATAAAGGCTCTGGGGCCCGTCGGACAACGCTTTGTCCGGTTCGGTATGCACTTCAACTATGACATGAGCCCATCGGCACCCGCAGCTATGGCTGCGCGGGCCATGGGACTGACTTTTTCCCTGATTCCCGTGCCATGGCTCGGGTCCACTATAATCGGCAGGTGGGTAAGCTTCTTTATGACGGGAACCGCCGTAAGGTCCAAAGTATTTCGCGTGTAGCGCTCGAATGTTCGAATTCCGCGCTCGCACAGGATAACCCGGTCGTTTCCCTCCGATAGAATGTATTCGGCGGACATGAGCCATTCCTCAATAGTCGCCGACAATCCCCGCTTCAAAAGCACCGGCATGCCGATTCTGCCAACGGACTTCAGCACGGACTTCAGCAGTTCGAAATTTTGCATGTTACGAGCCCCGACCTGGACAACATCGACGTACTTAATCATCAGGTCGGCCTGGCTCGGAGAGGTCATCTCCGAAACGATGCCAAGCCCGGTCTCTTCCCTTACCTCACTGAGTATCTTGAGCCCCTCCTCGCCCAAACCCTGGAACGCATAGGGCGAGGTCCGCGGCTTGAAAGCCCCACCCCGGAACAGCACTGCCCCGTGTTTGCGCACTGTGTGCGCAATGTCCAGAGTTGTCTTCCTGTCTTCAACACCGCAGGGACCGGCGATAACTACCAGGCGGTCCCCCCCTATGGCGACANNGACTCACAAGCTTGTAGGGCTTGGATATGGGAACGGCCTTTTCCACGCCGGGCAACGATTCATAATATGCGCTTTCCCTGTACATCTTGCCGACGATTCCAAGGACACGTTCTTCCACCCCTCCTATCTCCTTCACCATATGGCCCTCGGAGCGAAGCACGTCTTTGAGCCTTTGAACTTCTTCCTTAGTTGTTCCTTTTCCTAGTACGAGAATCACGGCAAATCCTCCGGTCAGATTTTCAGTTGACTGCAATAAAAAAGCCCCGAGGAAAACTCCTCGGGGCTTAGCACTTAAGGGCTCCGGGGAAGATTCCTGCTCCACCCTGGGGCCATTTTCGATCAGCTAATATCCCAGGTGGACGCTCCTGAAGAAGAAAAAAAAGAAGCCCGAAAAAAACAAAAAAACAGTCCCATCCGGCCGGCACAGGAGCGGAAGCAAAGAGCTAATATCGGGAAACAGGTGTTTATTCATAAAGAACCCTTTTGATGTCCAGGCGAAGCATAGAAAATCTGCCCGATTCTGTCAATCGCGAAAAATTCTGATTCACAATCCCGGCACTTTCGATGATGAGCATTTTACCAATAGTTCACCCTCTGCCGGTCCTGCGATTTTTTTTCGAGAGGCTCTTGCAACAGTCCAGCTCAAGCTCGGCAGGAGGAGGGCACCGGATTTCGAAGGGCAACCCGGTTGCCGGATGACTAAAGCAAAGACGTTCGGCATGCAAAAGATAGCCGGTGTCTCCGGGCAGTGTCTCCGGATCCTTGATGGTTCCTCCTGCCGCGTAGAGACGATCTCCCACCAGCGGGTACCCTGCAAATGAAAGGTGAATGCGGATCTGATGAGGCCTTCCCGTCTCGATCACGATCTCCAATAATGACGCGCCGCCCCTGCGCTCCAGGACCCTTACCCTGCTCAAAGCGAATTTCCCGCCCGGGCAGACTCCGTTGACAGTACCAATCTTTGGATGTGGAACAGGTCCGATCGGCGCCTCGATAATAAAATTATCCTCAGCCGGGCAGCCGTTGGCAAGCCCCCGGTAGATTTTGGTAACTTCTTTTCGCCTCCAGGCTGCGCAAATGCCCGATCGGGCCCGTGCGGTGCGTGCAAACAGAACCACCCCCGAGGTTCCCCTCCCCAGGCGGTGTAGCGGGTTGGCTTCAGGGTGGATTTTGCGCACGAGTGCAAGGAGTGTGTGTTCAAGAAAGCCGCCGCCGGGCAGGGTCGGAAGTCCACAAGGCTTGGCCACTCCAAACAGGTCTTCATCTTCGTGGAGGATTGAATAAGCGAGCGGAGCATCCGGCTCATCCCAGGGCGGGCGGCGCCACACAAGCAACTGCCCATTTTTCAGAATGAAGCCGGGATCGATTCGCCGGTCGTTAACATATATTTGGCCGGCCTCCAAACGGCCCTGCCAATCTGCGCTCGAGGAATGAGCATATTTGCGGGCCAGGTAGGCCAGAACATTAACGCCGTCACCTCGATTATTTATTTGCTCCCGATACTCGAATCCATTATTTGAGGCCAGTTTTTTTGCCTTTTCAACGAGTCATGGTCATACGCCTTTGAAATTTTTTGCCTGCCATGAGTTTTTCTACCTATAAAACCGGAAGAAATCATGTAATTAATAAATATTCTACCTAATTCTTACGACAGCACAATACATAACCGCCGCCCGGACTTGCCATACAGAATTTGCTTCAGAAAGGAAAATATGCTTCGCGAAATCACTCACGGCCAAGTCAAATCAGGATTTGACGAGTTTTCCAGCCTTGCTATAATGTAGTAAACTATGTAATTAACTAATGAGTTATGGAGGATCTCAATGCCCACCAAACCTACGACAAAACTTATAGACGCCCTTTCCGTGCGCACTCGCCTGGGCGAGGTCATGGAAGAGGCGGAAAAAGAAAATACCCGCTTTCTGGTCAGCCGCCGGGGAAAACCGGCAGTGGTGATTTTGGGAGTGAAAGATTACTTGAAAAACATCGTCAAGAAAAACGAACTGTTGGCCGAGATCCAGTTGGGCGCCAAGAAAGCCGGTCTGGATAAAATCACCGACAAAGAAATTGACTCAGAAATTCTCTCTTACCGGCGATCGAAGAAACAAAATAAAAAGTGACCGGCCATTTCTATGCTTAAAGCCGTTATTGACACCAACGTTTTGGTGTCCGCCCTTCTTAAACCGGACAGCCTGCCGGAACTTATTCTCTCCCTCATCCTCGAGGGGGAGATTGTTTTGTGTCTCTCCCAACCAATCGCCATGGAATATGAAGAGGTGCTCGCGCGGGAGAAATTCAAGAAATTGGGCCGCCAAAAAGTAAAGGCTCTTCTTTCCCGCCTTAAATCACAAGCCCGGTGGGTTGAGCCAACGATTCGCCTCCAAGCCGCCAAAGGTGATCCGGAAGACGACAAATTTTTGGAATGCGCCGTGGAAGCAGAAGCCGATTTTTTCATTACCGGCAACATCAAACATTTTCCTCCCGGAAAATTTAAAGGGACCAGCATTCTCCGTCCGGCCGAGTTCTTGTCCGTCATAGCCAAGATGCTTGATTTGTAATTTCCCGAAACCTTTCTTAATATACATAACCAGTCCTAAAACATGGCGATTTAGTTGATTCCAGAAGCAAAACTGCGCTCCTTTTCAACTATCCGGGTAGGCGTTTGCCGGAAGACCCCAAAAAGGAAGGACCTTACATTTTTGTGAGTTTACCTTACGTTTATGTCTGGTTCCGACTTTTCTGCAAGTCATGCTTTTCTCAGGTCCATAATTAATTCATCTAATGATAACAGGCTGTTAATAAGCATCAAGTTCTATTGGCACACCTCCTGCTTTAGAGAATGATAACGATCTCTATTTGATAGGAGGTTTCCAATGAGAAAGATTGCCATTTACGGCAAAGGCGGTATCGGCAAATCGACAACTACCCAAAACACTGTGGCGGGTCTGGCGGAAATGGGCAGAAAGGTCATGGTTGTGGGCTGCGATCCCAAGTCTGATTCTACGAGGCTGCTGCTGGGGGGGCTCGCACAGAAAACCGTGCTCGACACCCTCCGCCAGGAAGGCGAGGACGTAGAACTCGACGACATCAGAAAAGTCGGTTTCAGCCATACGATCTGCGTCGAATCCGGGGGTCCTGAACCGGGCGTGGGCTGCGCAGGCCGGGGAATCATCACGTCGATCAACCTGCTCGAGCAGCTCGGGGCTTATGCGGAGAGCCAGGCCCTGGACTATGTGTTCTACGACGTCCTGGGCGATGTGGTGTGCGGCGGCTTCGCGATGCCCATCCGCGAGGGAAAAGCCCAGGAGATCTACATC
>OMSV01000198.1 GCA_900290385.1 Syntrophobacter sp. SbD2
TGGTTCTATACGCGGAACGCATCCTACGTTGTCCGCGAATATGCGACCCATGCGATCAGCGATTACATCCGGGAGCGGCTTGACCTTAAGCTCGGTCTGGACAGCCACATCGAAGTCTACCAGATTCTTGACGCTGTGCTGGGCATTTCCAAGACCAGGGAGGAAGGGCTCCCAATTACAAGCACGTGCGCAAGCTTATCCTCGCGGTTGAAAATTCTGATAGAAGGCTTGTTTCCGATGGACGAACGATAATTGGGGTAGCGCAGGGAAGTTTGCCCGATAGCCGCATAACCGCCGATTTCAGAGGTAGATACGGATTTCTGCGGTTTTCGGGCAACCTGGTCTGCAGCTTTTCGGGCGGAAGCTTTCTTTCATCCGACCGCAAGCCCAACCTGGTGCATCTTGAAGAACTCCTTCTGGAGTCACCTATTGAAGAGTCCAAACGTGACGCTCTTTTTGAGATCGTATCGGGCATCGTAGCCAGGGCGGGCGAGCAGCGGCATGGGGCCACGCTGGTAATCGATCTTAACCCCAGCCCCATTTTTATCTCGGGCCAACAGCTTGCATCTCCCGTCGATCTAACCAACGAGCCGATGCTCGATCTGGCTAAATCCCTCTCAAAGGTCGATGGGGCGCTGCATATCGGGGCAGACCTGAGCCTGCATGGATTCGCCTGCCTGCTGGACGGCAGGGCGATTGTCGGCGAAAACCGCGCGCGGGGAGCACGGTTCAATTCGGCCCTCAGGTTTACTGCGGAACACGAGAACCTGATTGTAGTCGTCGTTTCTGCGGACCGGCCTGTTTCGGTAATACACAGGGGAGCAGATCTTAACGCCTCACCCGAATGGAAGCCCCTTTCGCAGCCGCTCGTTCAACCGCCTACCCTGGAAGAGTGGCTGATCAGTTCTGCAGAGACGGAAATCGCCCTGGATGTGCAGAAGCCTGAATCAACCTAAAAAAGGCCTCCCGCTCCGGCCCAGTCTCGCGGGCGGGCTGTCGAGAATGAACGGTCGGTCTCAGCGCTAAGCGCCGGAATTTCGTTAAGGGAGGCCGGGCAAGCTCACTTCACATAATGAAGTAGGGCGAAGCCCTGCGAAGCGAGATCTTGACACCAAATTTACTTGACTTTCTGATGCGCTTAACGTTTGGCTTGCCTTCTAACGCACCACGTTTAATGTCTGTGCGTTCTGTATGGCTGCGCGCGCGGTCGCCGCTCGCATCATGTCAGGGCCATTTTTTTTCGAGCAAGGTATTATATAAGTCTATCGTCTATCATAAGAGGAGGAGTCTATGTACACGGGGACACTTACGTCACGACGGCGTTTTTTGTGTATCACCGGCAGTCTCGCTGCGGGAATCGCTCTGCCGGCAATTCCGCCCGCTGTTTTAGCTGCCGGGAAAAACGAGGGCAAAGAAAAAGAATCCGGGGTGAACCCAGTGGAAGATCTCATGCGCGAGCACGGAGTCTTGCGCCGCGTGCTGCTGATCTATGAGGAGTTGATAAGCCGCATGAGTAGGGCAAAGGTGCTGCCGTCCGAAGTTATTGGGGATTCAGCCCGTATTATCCGCCGCTTCGTCGAGGACTACCATGAAAAGCTCGAAGAAGATGAGATTTTTCCGCGTTTTGAAAAGGCCGGAAAGCTTAACGATCTTGTTAAGGTGCTCTTCGTGCAGCACCAGGCGGGACGACGCCTGACCGATTACATTTTGAAATTATCAAAACCTGAGGCGCCTAAAGCTGCCGAAGCAAACAAAGAGACGGATGCGACCATGCAACAGCTCTATGGTGGGACTCCTCTGCTTTGGAAAGGGAAAGGAAAAAGCTCGGGTTTTTCAAAGCAGGATCTGTCTTCGGCCATGCAAGAGTTCATTCAAATGTACCGGCCCCATGCAGCCCGCGAAGATACAGTGCTTTTCCCTGCTTTTCGCTCGATAGTGTCGCCCAGGGAGTTTGATGAGCTGGGCGAAAGATTCGAAGACAGGGAAAAGGAGCTTTTCGGAAAAGAAGGATTTGCAAAAATGGTGGAATCCGTGGGGGAGATAGAGAAAAAGCTCGGCATCCACGAACTGTCACAATTTACACCAAAAGTATGAGTCTCGTAATCATCGCGTAAACTCCGGCGCGCAGCGGTGTGCGTGGACAGCTTACGTCCGGCTGCCCAATTGCCCGCCGAGCCGGCATAATAATCAACAGTCACGCGAGGCCCGTCATCAGAGAAAATGTAGTTGCCGAGCCTTGCGCGCTCCCGTGCGATGGAAGTCTCGCGGACCTTTCGAGCGGACCCGTTTGGACATTATTGTTCCGCAGGCTGGTGCGCTAATACAAAGGCTTGCTCGGTCTTACTGGTCACTCTGTCCACCATGCCGCTGATCCATGCCTTTATTTCTACGGCTTCCTCCAGTAGACATCAATACGTCCGGGTATTACTTTGACTGCGACAGGTACTCTGCAAATGATGCCGGAGGGCGGAATATTAGACCGTCCCTGCGGTGTGTTTTTCATTTTGAGGATTTGAGTGAGAACACACGACTGCCGCCGGAGTTTCCAGTCGAGCAGTTGCGTGTAAAAGGGATATGGAGGAACGATGAAAACGGGTCTACTCAATGACGACACTTTCAGGGACAAGATCAGGGAAATACTTCTCAGCGGTCCCCCTTTGAGCCCGGGGGGCGATTTTAAAAGCAGGGTTTTTGCCGAGGTGCAGGATTATTCGCGGGAGCTTCAGGAGGCCGAGCATGTCTCGGATTTTTTCTTCAGATTGTGCGAACTGATCGTCGATTGCCAATCCCTGGGCATACCTAATTGTGGCCGGCTTGCTCTTTGAATCCGAAAACTCAAGCGGCCCATTGGATGAGGAAGTTCGACAACTGATCGGAATGGACCCCGTAAGTTACGAATCGGCCAAACAATACTTTAAAGACAAGCAGTGTATCGCTTCGGTGTTAAACAGAGAAAAGACCGGCCCAAAAAGCAGTATGATGGCAGGAAAAAGAAGCCTCTCAGGTGTTGAACAAGTCGATTCGGGTTTGTGACCCACGCGACCAAGGGGTGGTGAGCAGGAAAGCGAAAGCGTCCAATGCCGGCCATCTCTCACCCCTTCTCCCCTTTAGCATACGCAGAGAATAGGGGATGGGGCGACGCTGTGAGGGTTTCGCCTCTACGTCTCCGTGTCTCTAAGTCTCCTCGTCAGTCTTTCATCACATCACTCCCCCCATCTCGGCCTAAGCTAAGCGCGTCCGGGGCAGACACGCCCGAAGAGTGGTGCATAAAATTATGTGCAAAGTACGGTGAACGGGGTTTGCGGCGGGCCGCAGGCGGCGGAGACGCCGCCCCGGCTCGCGTCCGGGGCGGCGTCTGTCCATCCACGGTTATTGAGGAATGTTGCCGTGTTTTTTGGGCGGAAGCGACGTGCGCTTGTTGCTGATGACCCTGAATGCCTCGATCAGGCGTGCCCTGCTCTCGGAAGGCATTATCACGCCGTCGATATAGCCGCGGGAGGCCGCAATATAGGGATTATACAGCGCCCTGCTGTAGTTGTCGATAACCTCCTGGCGTTTGGCCACCGGGTCGGCGGCTTCCTGGATCTCGCGGCGGAAAATGACGTTTGCCGCGCCTTGGGCGCCCATGACGGCGATCTCGGCCGTGGGCCACGCAAATGAGAAGTCGGCCCGAAGGTCGCTTGAGCACATTGCCAGATATGATCCGCCGTAATCCTTGCGGGTGGTAAGAGTAATTTTGGGAACGGTGGATTCCGAGTAGCACCAGAGCAGCTTTGCGCCATGGCGAATGATGCCGCCCCATTCCTGCTGCTTGCCGGGCAGGTAGCCGGGAACATCGGCGATGGTCAGCATCGGGATATTGAAGCAGTCGCATGTGCGGATGAAACGGGTCGCCTTGTCCGATGAGTCGATGTCGAGACATCCGGCCAGCACCTTGGGCTGGTTGGCGATTATGCCGATAGTCTTTCCGCCCAGGCGAGCATAGCCGACGAGCATATTCTGGGCGAAATACTGATGCACCTCCAGGAACTCCCCGTTGTCAACGATTGAGCTGATCACGTCCTTCATATCGTATGCGCCCATTGTAGCTTCAGGGATGATGGTGTCGAGTTCAGGGCACAGACGATTGGGATCGTCTCCGGTATCGAGGTAGGGGGGGTCCTCCATGTTGTTGTCAGGGAAATAGGAGAGCAACTGCTTGATCCGGTCGATACAATCAGCGTCGCTTTCGGCAGCGAACTGGGCCACGCCGCTTTTCGAGTTGTGAGTCATGGTCCCGCCAAGCTCTTCCTGGGTGATTATTTCTCCCAAAACCGATTTGATGACGTCGGGACCGGTAATGAACATCAGCCCGGTCCCCTTGACCATGTAAACGAAGTCGGTCATCGCGGGTGAATAGACCGCGCCCCCGGCGCATGGACCCATGATGGCCGAAATTTGGGGAATGACACCCGAGGAGATTGCATTGCGGTAGAATATCTGGCCGTAGCCGGAGAGCGAATCGACGCCTTCCTGGATACGTGCGCCGCCCGAATCGCAGAAGCCAACGTTTGGCTTGCCGGCGCGAAGCGAGAGGTCCATTACCTTGCAGATCTTTTTAGCGTGCATTTCGCCGAGGCTGCCCGCGCGGGAAGTGAAATCCTGCGCAAACGCGAAAACCTCGCGTCCGTTTACATTTCCAAAACCGGTTATGACTCCGTCCGCAGGAACATCAATTTTATCGATCCCGAAAAGAGTTCCCCGGTGTTTCACAAACATGTCAAGTTCACGGAAGCTCCCGGGATCAAAGAAATAATTTAAACGATCACGTGCGGTCATCTTTCCGCGTTCAAGCTGCTGGGTCACAGCTTTGGAGCCGCCCATTTCCCTGATTTTGGCTTCTTTCTCACGAAGTTCTTTGAGTTTGTCCGCGACTATTCCCATATCAGCTACTCCTCCATGTCAACTTTGAAATAGAACGCAAGATTCGCCGCCACCCTATAAACAGTCTGACCATTCTAGCCTCATGCGAGGTTATGTCAAGGTCTTTCCCGCCAGATCGTCCAAATATTCACATATAGGCTCGCACTAATCGCCCAGTACACACCCTAAAATCCGCACTCGATGCTCGAAGCCGCACCCTGAAACCGGTTCGCCATATTTTTCGCTTCCTAAAGCAATTTTGAATTTTTTAGCAATGTTTTTTCCAGCGGTCTCTCGCAGGACGGATTTAGTCCAAAAAATTCGGCAATACGGTAAGTGGAGACCGCACGGCATCAGGCCTGACGTCTGTATGGAACATGGACCGGATTGATCCCTGAGTCCCGCGCGATCTGCCACAGTGTGCGGCTTTGCTGCAGCCGTTCCGTGTTGTCTCTGAGGATGAAATGGACAGCGGTTTCGAACCTGGTCATAAACTCAAGATCGGCCGGCCGGCCGCATACAAGCGCCCCAAACCCGGCTACCTGGAACTCTGCGGCGGTGATTAGAACGGGCTCGGCGGAGGGCGCCCCGCCGGGGCTGAAGATCTTGTGTGGAATGAAGCTCGATTGTGAAAATGTCCACAGCAACTGGTCGATAAGCTGGGCCGCAGCCGTCGAATCGACCACGATCTGGACCCGCTTTTTCTCCATATAAAACCGCTCGGTCCAGCGGCAAATAAGCTCGCTTTGCTCAGCCACAGTTGTCTCTGCGAAATAGATGCTCATCTGGGACTTTCCGCAAAATCAGGGCCCCCACATCGGGAAGCGTGGGGTTTAGTGAAAGACGCAGGCGCGGCACCGCCAGCCGGAGCCTGCCCGGATCTCATCCGGGGGACCCGGTCCGGGGATATCGACGCGAAGCTTCGCGGGCCGCTGGGGTATAACCTTATACGTTCCATCTACTCATCGAATGCTCAGCAGCCGGAGTTCTTGATGTTATAAATCTGATTGGAGGTGCGCGTCAAGTTTACTGTAATCGCCTGCTCTTCAGGTAAATTATTACCCTTTCAAGAGGCCCTTTTATTTTTAAAAAAACGGTTGCAGGATGGTTATAATCGACTGCCCCGGTCAAGCTGCGTAATGCGACATCCAGTGGACAGGGGGATCGAGTCGTGATTATATTAATATGTTGTAAATCCAGGATAAAAGATACTGAATAGGAGGTAACTTCATGATCGGGAAAACCATGACAATCGCAGTATTGGCTGTCTTCCTCATGACCTCCCCATGCTGGGCGTGGGGCGGGGGTGCGGGGGGCGGGGCCGTGGCCACCAGCGTCCCCATTGACTATCTCATGCCCGGTCCGCCGAGAAACGTAACGGCAACCGCCGACAACGGCATGGTGACAGTGAGTTTCGATCCCCCGAAATCAGACGGCGGGAGCCCGGTAACCGTTTATACGGTGACATCGCATCCAGGGGGCATCAGGGTCAAAAGCACCAAGAGCCCTATAATAGTAAAAGGGCTAACGAACGGAAAAGCCTACACATTTACGGTGACCGCCGGCAATTCCGTGGGGATCGGGCTGGCCTCAGGTTCTTGCAACAGCGTGACTCCCATGGGTGATTGACCCCGTCATTAGCTTTTGGCGCTCAGGCTCACCAATAGAAAGAGATGTATTCGTTATTCTCTGCCACTTGGTTTAGGGCGCCAATTTTTGCCGGCAGTCCAGCCTTGCGATGCGGAATCGATGATATCGAATTTCGGTATATACGGTTTTATGTCTAAAAGAGGGGTCTTATTTAAAACATCGATCCCGCCTACCGAGAGAACGTTTTTCTCACGGCCTAATAATTTCACGATCGAC
>OMSV01000175.1 GCA_900290385.1 Syntrophobacter sp. SbD2
ATTTTAACGGACTGGTGCGCCACTACTATCTGAGACAGGGGCCTCGATTTGCCGAGGTCAGGGTAAATCTAGTAGACAAAAAGCGAAGAGAATACCAGAGCCACGCCCTTACACTCCGGATCAGAAGCGATCTGCAGGCCGTAGCACTAAGGCACGGGGCAAACATAAAGATAGTCGAGGTCCCCCCGGGGCCCCCCGTTATTGCTACCATTGTGGCCGAGATTCACGGCAGCCTGGGCGAACCTTACGAGCAAATAACCGAATCGGCAAAGATTGTGCGGCATCTCATGGAGGGAACACCCGGAATAGTGGATGTGGACGATACCCTGGTTGCCCCTCAGCAAAAAATCACCTTCAAGATTGACCGGGCAAAGGCCGCGCTAAACGGTATATCCGGGCAGCAGATTGCGGAAGCCCTTCAAGGCACGGTCCTGGGAGCGAGTCCGAGTTCGCTCCGGGTTGATAACGAAGTCCACCCGGTCAATATCCAGCTTCGCCTGCCAAGGGAGGGCCGAGCTCTCCAGGCAGATCTGAAGCAGGTGATGATCAGCGGAAGCAATGGCGAGAGAGTGTTCTTGGCGGAGTTGGGGACATTTGCAGATGAGACCATCGACCAACCCATCTATCATAAGAACCTCAACCCCGTCGTCTACGTTTTCGGCGAGACGGCGGGCATCCCTCCCCCGGACGCCGTGCTCACCCTCGCCGGCAAA
Source organism: Syntrophobacter sp. SbD2 (assembly GCA_900290385.1). The sequence continues at coordinate 714 of OMSV01000175.1, forward strand.
GTAGAGCATTCCCCGGAGCTAAAAGGCGTAAATGTGATCTGGTCGGGAGAAAGAATGGGACATCACGCTCCGGGTTTTCCGCGACCTCGGCATAGCGTTCGGAATAGCGGTCCTGGGGATTTACGTCCTGCTGCTGTACCAGACCCGGAGTTATCTCCTTCCGGCCATCCAACTCATCGCCCTGCCCCTCTCGGTAATAGGCATCCTGCCTGGTTTTTGGCTCCTTAACCTCATCGCAGGTCAGCCGGTCGGCGAATGGGGTAACCCGGTCTATTTCACCGCGACGGCTATGATCGGCATGATCGCACTTTCGGGCATCGCCACGAGAAACGCGATCCTGCTGATTGAGTTCGTTGAGGAACGAAAAAGAGAGGGAAAACCCATCAAGCGATCGTTGATCGAAGCCGGGGCGCTTAGAACAAGGCCGATATTCTTGACCTCTTTTGCTGCAATGCTGGCTGCATGGCCGATCACCCTCGATCCGATCTTTTCCGGCCTTGCCTGGGCGTTGATCTTCGGTATAGCGGTTTCGACTTTCTTCACACTTATGGTAGTGCCGGTTGTCTACTACATGGCTTATGCAGACAAAGGAAATGGGGAGAAAGCATAATGCGCAGAGCAACGGCAGGCCCTGAGGGTGGCCGTTCGTCGGCTCGTTCACCTTTGGCCGGGAAGATAGCAATTATACGCACCGCCCCCGATTGTTTTCGGCATTCATTCATTTAATAAGATCGACACCTACAAGCGGCTCCAACTTGGCAAGCGCCTTATGAAACTCGACCATAGATTCGTAATATTTGAGTTGGTATTCGAGAAGGGACATTGAGGCGTCTATCAGTTTGAGGAAATCGATTTTCCCGGCCTGGTAGTTGGCTATTGCGGAGTTAAGAGCCAGGTTTGACTGGGGAACTATAGCAGATCCATAGAGATTGGCGAGCTTTTCGGAAGCCTTCAGGCCGAGTTTGCCAGGAAAAGGAATTTCCTGCTCGACGCCGTAGGTGCGGGCTGAGCACGGGTCCCCCTTCATGAGTGTCGGAGGCATCACGTTCCCCATGGTGCTGTATGCAGATTTCTCTGTCCGAGAACGTCTTGTCTGTCAAGAGGGATAAACGGAGCTTTTCGACGCTTTTGATTCATCAAGAGTTCGAGCAGAGGAATTGAAAAATTGGCGGGGATGAAGCCATCTGAGTCAGTCCATTGCCGATGAACAAAGCTATTCCACGCCTTGCAAACTTCGTCGCCTTGCGGAAGTGAACCGATGGGAGCTTCCGAGCGTATATGGGTGTTGATCTTGACTCCCACCCCGCCGCAGGCAAAAACCTACTTTAATTCCACCATGTAATTAACTTTAGCTGCGCCGGACACTATCTTTGCCAGCGCCATATGTTCGTCCACGATCTCCGTGATCTTCACTACGCCTGTTTCTTCTCGCTTGAAGTGTGGCGCCGGGGATTTCGCCGGATTCGGGTTGGGAACCTTTACAAATTTGACAACGGCAAACTCCTGGCCGACTTTGGCCCCCTCACTGCTGCCAATGCACAGATAGACAGTATCCCCGGTCACATCGAGGATCTGGCCCCTCATAATGTACTTGTGACCTGCCGATTCCAATTTCAAGTCTTTGACCGAAGGGAACCTCATTTCCTTGTATTCGTGAGTGGCTTCATGGATGATAAGATCCAGTTTTCAGAAAAGGGTATGGTCGTGATTCAAGCCTGCCATTGTCTCCCACTATTTTAATAAGCAGTATCCGGGCCAGGTTGCAGAACTCGCAACTTAAGACTGTAAGGGCTTGTAATGATGTATTAAAGTACCTATTGTCGTACTTGCGGGGATTGTTCTCCGGAAACCTGGTTGAAAGAAATTTTCAACGAACGGGCAAAAGACTTCCATTGCTTATATTATAAGGCATAACGCTGGACTCTTGGCCCTCATCGGATGAAGCTGGCAGGGCCGGCTCAAAGCATTGGCCGGCAACGGACCCAAAGGCAGAGTTGAAAGAAGCCCAAGGAATTGTTTTAATTGCGATTCTATTTGCGAGACAGTTTCCGTCCTTACATCTTGAAGCGAGGTAATATCTATTATTGCCCAATTTTGAGGACCAAGATTAGTGACAATTGAACAAAAATATACTCCCAATGGGGGGTGAGTAATGAAAAACGGATTCACGGATGAAGATAGAAAAAAGATAGAAGATGGCATTCGGCAAAGATACGCAAAAGCCGCCCAAAGCCCCAAGGGCCACTTTCGCTATCCCACCGGGAAAGCGGGCCTTGAGGCGTTGGGCTATGACCGCAGTATTTTAAGAATCCTGCCGGATGAAGTATTGGCCTCCTACTGCGGCGTAGGACAACCGTTTATTTTGGATCAAATCAACCCGGGCGAGTCGGTGCTGGATGTTGGTTGCGGTGCTGGTGTCGATACGATCATCGCCGGCATAATGGTTGGGCCTCAAGGAAAAACAGTCGGCATAGACTTGGTGCCTGAGATGGTGCAACGAGCAAAACAAAATCTTCAAATTACACAGCTTCATAATGTGAGTTTTGAGTTGGGTTCAGGAGAAAATCTGCCTTTTGCGAGTGAGGGCTTCGATTGTGTGATTTCCAATGGAGCCTATAACCTCATTCCAGATAAAGCCAAGGCATTGCAAGAGGCTTTTAGAGTTTTAAAGCATGCCGGAAGATTTATGATCGCGGATCAAGTTCTCAGTGGGGGATTGCCTTCCAATCCTATGGAAATGGTAAAGACGTGGGCCAAGTGACAAGGCTGCGCCATACCGGGAATGGATTCCCTGGCTATGATGAAGCAAGCTGGTTTTGTGCGTTGTGAATTGGTAGCGGAAACCGGCTTTAATAGTTCACCTGTTACAAAGGGCGTTTTATTTAGGGCCTACAAGGGCTAAGGGGCTCAATCCATCCATTGACCACGCCATAAGGGCCTTGCAAAAGGGCAAGACCTGTTCTCTCTCGTTTGAATGTTAAAAGAGAAGGCCATTAGTCTATGAAACAATCCACGGGATGTGATGACTTTTGTATATGCGCAAACGGTCGCGTGGAAGATACCAGCCGCGCTCGAAGGCTCGAATATTTAACGGTTGGCTGGAACCTTATCGAGGCGGGCGTTGCTCTTGGAGCTGGAATTGTTGCCGGAAGCATTGCGCTTATCGGATTTGGTGTTGACACCCTGATCGAAATCTTGTCGTCCCTGATTCTGTTATGGCGTTTGTTGTCCATCCATCCCGATGAACAGCGCGAACGGATTGCCCTTAAGCTTGTGGGCGTCTGTTTCTTGCTGTTGGCCGCTTACATAGGGTATGAAGCCGTTTCCTCATTCGCCCTTAACAAGCCACCGGAGGCAAGCTTTGCCGGGATAGCAGTGGCCATTCTCGCGCTGGTTGTCATGCCCCTGCTGGCTCGCGCTAAACGGCGCGCTGCCAGCCGTCTGAACAGTGCGGCGCTTTCCGCCGACTCCCGTCAGAGTTCCCTTTGCGCCTATCTTTCTGCCATATTGTTGGGTGGGCTGGCCCTGAACGCTGCGTTTAGCTGGTGGTGGGCCGATCCGGTCGCCGCCCTCATTATGCTTCCGATCATCATGAAAGAAGGATTGGAAGCCCTGCGCGGCGAAGTTTGCGCGGATTGTCATTAAACAAGGGTTCTCATCGTGCCCGGCGGAGTGTAGGCGAGTTCGCAGAAAACACTGCTTCGCATCGTGTCTTCGCCGGTCCGAAGGTGGGATGGGTAAATATTCCAGCGAAGGAGACAACTTTTTTATGCTAGGTTTGCCGATAGGCTTGCAAAGGACGCGAACGCCCCGACCAGGTACATAATTCGCGCGGGGGAACCAAGAATCTGTGGTTCCCCTTTGATTCCCCCCAAGTCTGTAGATATAGGCCCAGTGCTACGGGGACGCAAAGGTAGACTTGAAAGAAATCCTAGCATTTGTTTTAATTGCCTTTATATTTGCGGGACTGTTCCCGTCCTTTTATCTTGAAGCGAGGAGGAATTCCGCCAGATGAGCACCGGCAAAATTTTCGGTCCCGATGAACCCCCCGTTCCCGGCAAAAGGCGGGGTTTTCTCGTCCCATTGCTGTTCTTCGCGCTTGGTGCCCTCTGCGCTTTCGGCTACTCTCATTGGTACGCCGGCCGCAACGCCGGTGAAATGAAGACGGCGTCCTCCGAGACCGCAAAGCAGCCTAAAATCCTTTACTATGTCGATCCGATGAACCCTTCCAATAAGTCTGACAAACCAGGCAAAGCCCCCTGCGGAATGGACCTGGTCCCGATCTATGAAGACGAACAGCCGGGGGCGGGTGATCTGCCTGCGGGGACCGTCAAAATAAGTCCGGAAAAACAGCAGATGATCGGCGTAAAAATTAGCGAAGCTTCTGAAATGGATATGTCAAACACCATTCGCGCCGTGGGTCTGGCCACGTACGATGAAACCAAAGTCGCCCACGTACACACCAAGTTTCCCGGCTGGGTGGATAAGGTTTACGTGGATTTCGTCGGAAAGCTGGTCAAGAAAGGTCAGCCTCTGCTAAGCATCTACAGCCCCGACCTGGTATCTACCCAGGAGGAATTGCTGATCGCAAAAAAATCCAAAGACATCCTCAAGAACAGCGAATTCGCAGACATCGGGTCCAGGTCGCAATCGCTTTACAACGCCACTCGCGAGCGATTGAAATATTGGGACATAAGCAACGCCCAAATCAATCGGATCGAGCATCTGGGGACCCCACTCAAGTCTCTCACGCTGTATTCGGCCCTGGACGGCTTTGTGGTCGCCCGTAACGTATTTCCAGGCCAGCAGGTCGCCCCCGAAGCGGACCTGTTTGTCATTGCGGACCTTTCCAATATCTGGATCCAGGCCGAAGTATACGAGTACGAAATCCCGTCGGTCAGCCTGGGGCAGAAAGCGTCGGTCACTTTCCCATCTTTTCCGGCAAAATCCTTCACAGGCAAAGTTACCTACATATCGCCCGAAATGGACCCAAAGACGCGGACGCTGAAAATCAGGGTGGAACTGCCCAATCCGGACTTTAAAATCAAGCCGGATATGTACGCCAATGTCGAGCTTAAAACCGATTATGGAAAAAAACTTTCAATTCCTCAGGAGGCTGTATTGGATTCGGGCGCGAACCAGACGGTTTTCATTGCCAAAGAGGGCGGCTATTTCGAACCGCGTAAAATAACCGCCGGCCCGCGCGTGGATGGCCGCCTGATAGTGCTCGACGGCCTCAAGGCAGGAGACCGGGTGGTGACGTCCGCAAATTTCCTGATCGACTCGGAGAGCCAGCTCAAGTCCGCCGCCAGCGGAATGGAAAAAAAATGATGAGTGATGAATGATGAATGATGAGTGATGGAA
>OMSV01000108.1:0-1704 GCA_900290385.1 Syntrophobacter sp. SbD2
CGCCGACGTTGTCGCCGACGTTGTCGGCGATAACCGCTGCGTTTCTAGGATCGTCCTCGGGGATTCCGGCTTCCACTTTGCCTACCAGGTCTGCGCCTACGTCAGCGGCTTTGGTGTAGATACCGCCGGCGATACGAGCGAAAACGCTCATGAGCGAGCAACCGAAGCCAAGGCCGATAAGAGCTTCGAATACCTTGTCAACGGGCGCAAACGATTTGGCAATCAGGTAATAGCCCGTGATGCCAAGAAGTCCCAGACCCACGACCATGACCCCTGTAACCGACCCGCCTTTGAAAGCGACCGAAAGGGCTGCGTTCAGGCCCTTTTTTGCGGCTTCCGTCGTACGCACGTTGGCTTTCACGGATACCATCATGCCGATGTAACCGGCAAGGGCCGAACCGCATACGCCGACGAGAAATCCGATCGAAGTCCATTTGCCGAGCAAGAACAGCACTCCGGCAAGCACCACTGCGACGACGGCGACGGTCTTGTATTCCCTGTTCAGAAATGCTTCCGCGCCTTCCCTGATGGCTTCCGAGATCGCCTGCATTTTTTCGGAACCGGCGCTTTGCTTGGAAACCCAGGCTGCGGTCACCAGAGCATAGATGACACCGAGACCGCCACATGCGAGGGCAATCATCGTGATCACACTTGTGTTCATTTAATCCTCCTCTTAAATTGTTTTGAATTAATTCGTCATGTTTGAGAGGCATGGGCCGCCCCTCGATCTTTAACCAGATTGCCTTAAATCCTCCTTCCAGCAACACAATCCTGGAGACCGGCCGTAACCGCCTCCGAATAAACTCCATCATTTTGATTTGAAAAACGATAATCTTTTACGCGGGTTGTTCCGTCTCGTTCCGGCAGGGTCCCATAGATGACTTGGATCCAGTCTGATTGGCCAAGTGGGAGCGGAGATGAGGCGGATGCAGGCTCGCACTACGTAGACATATTTCGTCAAAACCTTCCGGAATTTTGCCTGACTTCTGAAGAACCATAAAATACACTGGCTTCCCACGCGCGCGACAAACCTAATGGAAGCCCGCAGGCTTGTCAAGAAAAAGTAGCCTTTTGTCTGAAAAAGTGATCTTTAAACTAAATTTGTCTTAAAATGTCCCGTGTCTTAGATTATTCGGGGTTGAGTGGTTGTAATTTGAGGGACCGAGGGGGAGGGTTGATGAAGTCTAAAAGTTTTTTTCCGGTTTTAATTTTCATAATGTTTATTTCCGGCTGTGAAAACGTAACGAGTCAGTATCTTGTCGGACAGAAGCCTCACGCTGTCAAGACGGAAGAATGGGCCGGAGAATGGTCCACGGATTGTTCGGGTGCAGAAATTATCAAAATAAAAGTGCTTGACAAAGACAAAGGCATTCTCGATGTCGCTCAGATCGAAGCCGGCTCCGGAAAGACCGTGGACTCATATGTGTGCCACCTGAGGGAAGCGGGCAACTGGATATTTGCAAACGCAGCGATCAAAGGGAAAGATGGCTTTTACCCGGTACGCGTAAAGAACATCGAAGGCCGCCAGATAATTGTCTGGTTTCCGGACCCAGAGAAATTCAAATCACTGGTTTTTGAAAAAAAAGTGCTGCCCGGCGAATGGCGTGGATACGATCTTTCTCTTGGCTTGCTAAAACCCGAACAGCTCGATCTGATAATTTCAGGTAAAGAAGGCGTTCTTTTCAAGTGGGATGAGCCGGGTGT
>OMSV01000108.1:1714-3314 GCA_900290385.1 Syntrophobacter sp. SbD2
TTTTACAGGCACATCCTAACCGGCGCCGAGGTCCTTTCGATTATAAACGAGGATGATAACAAGGTTTTCGGCATCTGCTTTCGCACTCCCCCGTCCGACTCGACCGGAGTAGCTCATATTCTGGAACACTCGGTCCTTTGCGGTTCAAGAAAGTACCCGGTGAAGGAACCGTTCGTTGAGCTAATGAAAGGCTCCCTTAAGACTTTTCTCAATGCCTTTACCTACCCCGACAAGACCTGCTATCCGGTCGCAAGTCAGAACGCCCAGGATTTCTACAACCTGATCGACGTATACCTGGACGCGGTTTTCTACCCGCGCCTGACGCCATTTGTTCTCCAGCAGGAGGGATGGCATTACGAGCTAAGCGACCCTGATAGTCCACTTGCAATCAAAGGGGTGGTGTACAGCGAGATGAAAGGGGTTTATTCCTCGCCCGACACTCTGCTATCGGAGGTTTCGCAGCAGTCTCTTTTTCCGGACACCACGTACGGGCTGGATTCCGGGGGCGACCCCAGGGTGATCCCCAGCCTTACTTTCGAGCAGTTCAAGTCGTTCCACGATAAGTTTTACCATCCTTCCAACGCCAGGATTTATTTTTACGGCAATGACGATCAGGACCAAAGGCTGGAAATAATCCAGGAATACCTCAAGGATTTCAGCCGCGCGGAGTCCGAATCCGCAGTGCCGCTTCAGCCGTTGAAAGCCATGCCTTCCCGGATCGTCCGCTCGTTTGCTGCAGGTCCCGAGGAGGCTGTCACGGACGGACTAAAATGCATGCTATCGGTGAACTGGCTTCTTCCGGAGGTGACCGACCCCACGTTGAATCTTGCCTTTCAAATTCTGGAATATGTTCTTATCGGCATGCCGGGTTCACCGTTGAAAAAGGCGCTGATAGAATCCGGGCTAGGCGAAGATATTGCCGGAGGGGGCCTTGAGACCGAGCTGCGGCAGCTTTACTTCTCTATCGGACTCAAGGGGATCCGTGCCGAGGATGGAGGTAAAGTTGAAAATGTCATCTTCGAGACCCTGTCAGCTCTGGCCGTGGACGGCATAGACCCCGCGACCATCGAGGCGGGGGTGAATACGATTGAATTCCGGCTTCGCGAAAACAATAACGGCAGTTTCCCGCAGGGGCTGGCGGTCATGCTGCGCGCGCTTTCCACCTGGCTATATGAAACCGACCCGACCTGCCTGCCGGCTTTCGAGTCGCCTCTTGACCAAGTTAAGGAAGCTCTGAAATCAGGGGGTTTCCTGGAGGGCCTCATCCGCCTGTACCTTCTCGAGAACCTGCACAGGACGGTTGTTTTGCTCCGGCCGGAACCTGGACTCGCGGAAAAGGAGATTAAAGAGGAATCCAACAAGTTGGAGGGAATCAAACGTTCGTTTTCGGCTGATGAGATTCAGGGCCTAATCGAAAACGCCAAGACGCTGCAAAGGCTTCAATCGAGTCCGGATTCACCGGAAGCCCTGGCCACCATTCCGGTCCTCAGGATTTCTGACCGCGAGAGGCGAAACAAAATAATTCCAACGGAACCGGCGCCTGTCGACGGCGTTGCCGGGTTTTACCACGATCTTTTTACAAGCGGCATAACCTACCTTG
>OMSV01000139.1:0-13306 GCA_900290385.1 Syntrophobacter sp. SbD2
AGAAAACCGCATTTACGCAGTTCTTGGCGGCACTCACCTTGGTCTTTCCCCTGAGCCGCAGTTCGACCCGACCATTCGGGCGCTCAAAGAATTCGACATCCAAATGCTTGCGGTCAGCCACTGCACCGGCCAGAGCCCGGTGGCACGGCTGGCATCCGAATTTGGCGACAAGTTCGCCTTCGGGCGTGTGGGCTTCGTACTCGAGGTTTAATCAACAGGGAGCAGGAAGCGGGAAGCAGGGAGCGGGAAGCGGGAAGCAGGGAACGGGAAGCGGGAAGCAGGGAACGGGAAGCGGGAAGCAGGGAACGGGAAGCGGGAATCTATGTTGCCGCACTTCCGGGGGTATTCATTCTCGCTCCCCGCTTCCTTCCTATCATCCTTTCAGTACGACATAGCGGCTGCCCTGTGCGTTCTTTACCAAAAGGAGCAAAGAGTCGCTGCCCTCGGCTCCGGCGATCTTCTCTTTTAGATCGTTCACCGATCTCACCGCCTGGCGGTTTACTTCCAGGATCACATCACCAGGTTTGATGAACGCTCGCTGGGCTGGGCTTGCAGGCTGCACGCCAGCCACCACGACACCATGGCCGGCCTTGAATCCAAGTTGCCGCTCTGTCTCAGCATTCAAGTCCTGAAGTTGAAGACCCCATTTCCCCTGTGCAGGCAGTTTGCTCTCCGCGAGTCTTGAGCCGCCGGACTCAAGCTTTGCAATGACTGCGGCGATCTGGATCTCTTTGCCGTTCCGGATAAGGGTGATGGGGACCTGCCTGCCAATCGCCGTCGCAGCGACCATGGCGGGCAAATCATGGCTGTCATGTACGGCTTTGCCATCGAATGAGACGATTACGTCACCGGCCTTGATTCCTGCCTTGTCAGCCGGTCCGTCCGGCACAACCTCGGCAACCAGGGCGCCCTTGCTCTGTTCCATTTTAAGGGCCTTGGACAGATCGGGGGTAATCGACTGGATGTTTGCTCCCAGATAGCCTCGGGTAACCTCGCCTTTTGCCTCCAACTCAGGAATAAGGGGCTTTGCCGTGTTGACAGGTATTGCGAATCCTATTCCCTGACCCCCAGAAATGATTGCGGTGTTGATCCCGATCACTTCTCCTTTCATGTTGAAAAGTGGGCCGCCCGAGTTGCCGGGATTGATTGAAGCATCGGTCTGAATAAAATCATCATACGGGCCGGCGCCGATCACTCGCCCTTTGCCGCTGACAATCCCTGAGGTGACGGTGTCGCCCAGTCCGAAAGGATTTCCAATGGCGAGCACCCAATCGCCCACTTTGATTTGATCGGAGTCGCCGATGTTTGCCGCCGGCAGATTTTCCCCTGCGTCAATCTTAACTATAGCGAGGTCTGTCTTAGGGTCTTCTCCTACGATCTGCGCCTTGAATTCTCCCTTGTCAGCCAGGGTGACAGTCAGTTCTTTAGCGCCTTCCACTACGTGGTTGTTGGTAAGTATGTAGCCGTCCTTTGAAATGATTACGCCCGATCCTGCCCCCTGAACGGTTCGATCTTGCGGGAACCGGGGGTGATTAAAAAAATCTCCAAACGGCGCCCAAGGTATTTGCATCTCTCCAAAGCCGGTTTTCTCAACTTTGGTTACCTTGACATTTACAACCGAGGGGGTGCACTTCTCGGCCAGAGCAGTAAAAGGGCTGGTGATCACCGGCAGCTCTGTGCCGGTCTGGGAGTGAATGACGCCCGGTTCGGCTGCGGCCCGGCCAATGCTGTCGAACATTCCGGATGCCAGAAGGCCGGTCAACGCACATGCCAGGCCCACTCCCATGATTGTTTTTATCCCAAAACGTTTGTTAAACGAGTTACTGATTCTCTTAAACATTGCCGTTTCTCCTTAATGCTGCACAAAGGCAGTTGTATGACTCGCTCCAGCAGGGGAAAGCCTTCTAATCGAGACTCGGCTATGAATATAAACAGGCAAAGTTAAGGGAAGATTAAATGCGGATTAGAAGATTCTAATGTCGGGGAATTTTATTGGTGTGACTCGTCTGAGATTCTTTTCAGTCTGTAGGATTGCACTTGCCTCCCTGAGAGCGGACGCAACAGTCCAGCGTTCTCGCCTGGGTAAGAAAAGAAGCCGGAAGCGGCGTAGGGCAATCTTATCAGCTTGCCAGTTTCGAAAGAGTCCGGTTTGGGGCGATTCGATAAAGAGATGATTCGAAAACGGCGAATATTTTGGCTTGCCATTTCTAAAGGTCGAGGAGAGGGGTGTAGAGCTTTTCCCTTTTTGCTTCGAGCATTTGCTCCGAAGAGCGAACTTGACTTATGACCCGTTTAAGGACTATATTTGGTCATATCTTGAAGGAGGTGGATTATGAAGCTGTCCAGCCAAATCAAACCGATCAGCTATCTCAAAGCGCATGCCGCAGAGATCGTGCGCAGCCTGGGGGAACAGGGAGAGCCCTTGGTCATCACCCAGAACGGCGAAGCCAAGGTAGTCATGCAGGGCATCGAAAGTTACGAGCAAACGCAGGAGACCATGACGCTGCTGAAAATTCTGGCACTCGGCGCCCGCCAGGTCGAAGAAGGCAAGGTTCAGTCCTCTACCGATGTTATTAAAGGTCTTCGTGAGCGTAGGAAGGCCCGCTGATGCCATTCCAGGTATTCCTGACGGACGACGCAGCCCGCGACCTGGAAGATTTGTACGATTACATTGAGTTGCACGATGTGCCGGGCAAGGCGGACCACGTTCTCGAACAGATTGAAAAAGGCTTCCCCAGCCTGTCCGAAAATCCTCAGCGCGGAGCCTACCCGAAGGAATTGCTGGCCATAGGCCTTCAGGAGTACCGTGAGATTTTCTTCAAACCCTATCGCATCATTTACAGGGTCATGGCCGAGAACGTCTATGTTCTTGTGATAGCCGACGGGCGTCGGGATATGCAGTCGCTGCTGCTGCGCCGCCTGCTGCAGGCATAACACTTTTTCATCACCCTGTTATGGGAAGGCGGTCTGAATGATTACATCATCTTGCCGAAAATGTGGCGACGAGTTTTGCGCCGGGATGGCGGCATGAAAACATCGATACTAAATCGGCTGGGGATAGAAATCGAACCTTCAGCGTTCATACCTTTTCCTGATAACCGCTCACTGTTCACTTTTCACTGGCCGGTGAGCGTCTTTGAGGACACGCCGCAAAATTTTCCCGGATGCACTGCGAGGAATTGCATCTATGAGCAGCACTTTTGCAAGCCTCTTGTACTTGGCCATGCCATGCGCCGCATATTCTATGATGGCTTCCTCTGAAAGCCCAGATCCCTCCCGGACCACCACATAGGCCACAGGGACCTCTCCGAGGTCTGAGTGAGGCGCCCCGATTACAGCAGCGTCAAGAATGTCCGGGTGCGCGACCAACACGTGTTCGATCTCGGCAGGCGCTACCTGGAATCCTTTGCACTTGATCAGCTCCTTGAGCCGATCCACGATATAGACGTAGCCGTCTTCGTCCTGATTTGCAAGGTCTCCCGTGCGAAGCCAGCCGTCCACCAGGGTGTAACTCGATTCTTTAGGGGCGTTATAGTAGCCTTTCATCACCTGGGGGCCGCGAACCCAGAGCTCACCCACTTCGCCAACCCGGACCACGCTTTGCGTCACAGGGTCGACGATTTTGTGCTCGGTGAGCGACAATGGAGTCCCTATGAGTCCCACCTTAATTGCATTCAGGGGAACTACGTGAGTGGTCGGCGAGGATTCAGTCAGGCCGTATCCCTGAATGACGGTAACTCCCGTCAGGCTGGCGAATCGCTGCTGCAATGCGGGAGACATGGGTGCTCCTCCGGTATTGATGTAGCGCAGAGCGCTCCAGTCCATTTTCGGCACCAGCGGGCTCTGACAGAATTCCTGCAATATCAGCGGGACCGTAAAGAAAAGTGTAGGCCGGTAGTTGGTAAAAAGGCCCAGGAATTCATCCACCGGCCTGAACTTGCTGGCAAGGACCTGAGCGGCCCCGGCCATAATAGCGCTGCCCATCAGGACGGTCATGCCGTAAATATGGAAAAAGGGCAACTGGTTGAGCATGATATCTTCCGGACCGACCTCATGGGCTTGCATGACCTGGCAGAGGTTGGCCAGCAGGTTTGAATGAGTCAACATTACACCCTTGGGCAATCCCGTAGTCCCACTGGAGAATGGCAGGACAGCAAGAGTCGCATGGGGATCCAAGTCGATCGACCGGTCAAACTGGCTGGGGCCATTGGTCAGCGATGAAAAAGAAATAAGCCCCGGGTCGGCGGCGATCCCATCTTCGGTGACCGATATCCGAATGGGCGCCTTTCCCTCCAGGCTGCATATCGTGGAATACCGGTCTTGTGCCGCAATGATTGCCTTGGCTTTCGTTGCATCCAACTGGGCTGTGACTTCCCGCTCTTGCTGTTTTTCAGCCAAACCCCGACCCTGTCGCCCGTCTGGACTCCAAGTGAGTTGAGTGAAGCGGCCAGAGCGGACGACCGTTCCTCCAATTCCGCGTAAGTCCATTCGCGGCCTCCGGCTTCAGGCTCGATCACCGCAATCTTGCCGGCAAAAGACTCTGCGGCCTTTCTCAATGGAAAGGTGAGTGATTCGTTCGGAAGGTGTACCGGCGGGCGGGCTGAAGCCATGTAGGATAGTCTCATCTTTCTTCTCCTGTTTTTCCTTTCTTGAAGGCTATAATCAGTCATTCTTTTTGAAGAGTTGGGCAAAAATACCTCACTACCTGCTGCTGCTGTCCGGCCGCTTGACGGTAAGCACAGGGCAAGGGGCGTGCAGGATGACGTAACGGGCGTTGGAACCAAAGAGTGCTTTGCCGACCGCCGAGGTTTTCTTCACCCCCACCACCGCCTCATCGATTTGATGCTCGCGCGCGAATTTAACAAGGTCCTCGCCCGGGCTCAGGCCCCGGATGAGAAGATGTGTCTCGACGGGGATTCCGTCCCGCTCCAGGAATTCCTTAGTTGATTCCAGTTCCTCTGCGGCCTTTTCGATGGCTTCCGCCGAGGTCTCAGCGTCTCCCACCAGGGATGTAACCACGTAAACCCGGGCCTTGAAAACCAAGGCGTGTTTTTTCGCCTGATCCAGGGCCGCTTTGGCGGCATGTGACCCATCATAGCCTAGCAGGATCTTCATCCTTTCTCCCTTCCCGATTGCCGATGACCACTCTTGCAAAGTAAGATGGCAAGGCAGCGTTTCACAACCGCTTCGCCGGTCGAGATCCCTTCATACAAGATACTTGTGACCGACCTCTTGCACAAAGCCCGCGACTGTGCCTTGCCAGCTTATACTCCCATGATCGAGCAAATAAATGCTGTCGGAATGTTTAAGCGCAAAATGCACATTTTGTTCGGCCAGCAGTATGGTCAGTCCCAGTTTGCCGTGCAGGGTTGACAGTGTTTCCGAGATGGCGTCGAGCGCCACCGGCGCCAGACCCAGAGTCGGCTCATCCAGTATGAGCAGGGAGGGCGTTTGCATCATGGCCCGTGCAATGGTCAGCATCTGCTGTTCGCCGCCCGATAGGGTGTAGGCGGGCTGGGCAGTGCGTTCCTGTAGGATCGGAAAGAGCTCGTAGACATCATCGAGCTTGGATTGGCGCTCATGCCGGTTTAGTCTTTCGCCGCCCAGCTCCAGGTTTTCCTTGACGCTCATATAGCGAAACAGTTCCCTGGTCTCAGGGGCAAAGGCGATGCCCAGCCGGATAATTTGAGCTGTAGTCATCTGATTGGTGGATGCGCCTCGCCATTTTACATCGCCCACATAGTTCACGAGCCCGGTGATGGCTTTCAGCAAGCTGGATTTACCGGCGCCATTCAGACCGACCAGGGAAACAAACTCGCCGTCCCGGATACGGATTGCTACATTGCGCAGGACTTCAGCCTTGCCATATTTTATGGACTGAATGTCCAGATCCAGCAGGAAATTGCCGTTGCCAGAGCTGCCGGCCGGGGAAGACAGCGACCCTGCCTTTTCGTCCAAACTCTTTCCCAGAAAAACCCTGCGTACCTCCGCATCTGCCATGACTTCATGCGGCTGGCCATCCGCTATCTTGTTGCCGACATAGAGTGCTATGATTCTATTCACAAAACTGTAAACGGCTTTAACGTTGTGATCGACAAGGACTATAGCCTGGTTCTCGGTCTTTGCCGCGAGGATCAAGCCCGCAAGTTCACCCACCTCGGAAGGGGTCAAGCCTGCAAAAGGTTCATCCAACAGTAACAGTCTCGGTTCCAGGGCAAGCGCTTTGGCAATCTCCATTCTGCGCAAGTAGCCAAAAGGCAGTGATTCCGGGTATGAGTCCATTACATCTTCAAGCCCCAGCAGTTTGGCTGCCTGCAATGCCTTTACTTCGATATCTCCGGGATAATGGATATTGAATACCCGGTCCGGCAGCAGAGCCAGTTTAATGTTATCCAACACGGTTTGTCGATTCAACGGCCGGGAATGTTGAAATACGATGGCCATACCGTGTTTTATCCGCTTGTTGATGGGCCAGTTCTGGATCTCCCGGCCGTCAAAGCGGATGCTGCCGCTATTGGGTTTGTACACCCCCGTCAGCAGGCTCAGTAAAGTGGATTTGCCGGAACCGTTGGGCCCGATCAAACCGACGATCTCCCCCTCTTGCACAGCAAAATGAACATCTCTTACCGCGCGGATACCCCCAAATCTCTTGCTGAGTCCCAAAGCTTCAAGGAGCGCCATAGATGTTTCCTCAAAAAACAGAGCCGCTGGCAGCCGCCAGGCCCGGGTACAAAAATTCACTTATGCGCCGGTGTTGGTGTCAGCGTCTGCGGAGCGCAATCCCGGCAATGCCGTCGGGAAAAAACAACAGGATAATCAAGGCCAAAATGGAAACAGCCACGTAATCGAGTTGTCCCAGATCTTGAAGCCACTGACAGGTTACAATGATGAACAAAGAACCCAGGATGGGACCCAGGATAGTGCGCCGCCCCCCAATGATGGCGGCAATGATGATCTGTAGAGTCACCGAAATGGAGACGACCATGCTCACCGATGCCGTGCCCATGTAAAAAACCAGCAAAGCGCCCGACAAGCCCGAAAAAAAAGCGCTCATGCTGAAAGCCAGGATTTTATATTTTACGATGTTGAATCCCAGGCTTTCGGCCGCGACGGGGTCCTGCGCCCCGGCCTGCAAAATAAGGCCGATGGGAGACGAGGTTATGGTAAGGAAAACACCCGCGCTGACGCAAACAAGGCCCAGTGCCAGGTAATAGTTGACCATGGTGCTTGTGGAAATAATTCCGGGAAGAGTCATACCTATTTCCCCGCCCGTGTATTGGGCAAATATGGTTATGAACTCACCCAGCACAAGCACGGATACCAGGGTGATCAAACAAAAATAGGGCCCCCGCAGCCGAAGGGCCGGAGCGACCAGCAGCAGTCCCGCCAGCACGGCCATCAAGGTCCCCAACAGCACGCAGGCGAATACCGGCAGACTGGTGTTCACATTTAGCAGGGCAGCGCCATAGGCGCCGACGCCGATAAGAAACGTGGGCCCGAAATTGAACTCGCCGGAATAGCCGAACAGAAGGTCCCAGGACATGGTGAAAACGGAAAAATAGAAGGCAATAGTTAGCACGCCGGCAATATATAAGGACAAAACCCACGGCAGGCAGACAAAAATGACCAGTAAGAGAGCGGCAAACCTGAGTAAAGTCTTTGCTGACGGGCTAATGTTCATGGGATTCTGCTAGAACCTCCCAAAGAGACCTTGGGGTCTTATGAGAAGGATGAGAACGAGGACAAAAAACGCCGGCAGCGAGGTATAGGAAGGGGAGACCAAGTATGCTGTAAGCGTTCCAAGATACCCTATAACATAGGAGGCGAAAAAAGACCCGGTGATGCTGCCCAAGCCGCCCAGCACCACTATGGAGAAAGCTAAACCGGTGAGCTCCGGCGCCGCTGTTGCCGATGCCCCCAAAAAGGAGGCCAGCAGGACTCCCGAAACACCTGTCAACACTCCGTAAATCCCCCAAAGCAGCAGATGCACTCGCTTCAGTTCTATGCCCATGATGGCCAGCCCGGTATGACTCATCGAGGCCGCTAACAACACTTTGCCGGGCTTGGTTTTGTTGATGAAAAACCATAGCAATCCTATGATGCATAACGAAAGGGCGGCCAGGATAAGCATGTTATAGGTCAGCTTGATGGCAAACAGGTGCATGTTGCCATGAGCAAAAGGCGGAATGATGACTGGCGTAGCACCAAACATATAGTCGAGGAGGCCTTGAATGATCATCGACCAGAGCAGGGTGGCCGTGAGTACGAAAACCCCTTTTTCTTCCTTTGGAATCCTTGTGGATTTATCGATAGGGTTCACTACCAGAAAAAACAGCAGATATGAAAAGAGAACGGATGCCAGAACGCCAATGCTCAATCCGGCCAGAAGGGGCAACTTGCAGTGGCTGATGAAAAACCAGGCCACAATAGCTGCCAAAACAAGATACGCTCCATGGGCCAGGTTGAGTATCCCCGCAGTGCCAAAAATCAGTGAGAAGCCCATGGCGCTCAGAGCGTAAATCGAGCCGACGATAAAGCCATTGACTAAGATCTGCAACAGGAGATGCATATCAACTACCTGGACTTTCTCACTGAATGATACAGTACTTTAGTTGCGCCCGGAAAGGCGCAAGAGGCCGCTGTGGGTTGGCCGGATGCCAACCCGCCGCAAGGTGTCTTGCCTGAACAGCTCTAACACCAGGGCCTATTGGGCCGCACTCTTATGTTTCACGAAATCGGGAACCATCAGGGAGCCGGTCGCTGCTTGCTTGGGCCATATGGTGACCAGCTTTCCATTCTGCCATTGAGTCTCGGTGCCTAAGACAAAATCAGGTCCGTACGTGAGGCAGTGGGTAAAGGGGCTCTCTTTCCCGAGAAATACTATACGGCCTTGTACGCCTGTGTAATTCGTTTTTTCCAGGGCCTTTACCAGTTCATCGCTGTCGGTGGAACGCGCAAGCTCGATGGCATTTTTCAGGAGATACAGGGCATCGTAGGTGTTGTAGCCGCAGTATGCCGGGCTGACACCGAATCGCTTCTTGTAAACCTCTACAAACGGGAGTGTCTTGGGCGTTATCGGGGCTTCGGAAGCCTCATTTTGACTGATGACTCCGTCTGTCGCACCGTTGGTGGCGTCCCAAAAAGCCGATGTAGAGGCTTGGGCGTTTATCCCCGCAAGCAGGACGGGGACTTGTTGCTCATGCCATTGCACAGTCGGTTTAACTCCAAGATGCGCCCAACCTGTTACAACAATATCCGGGTGTTGTTGTTCAATCGTGCTGTAAATTGGCGTAAAATCATTCGTGTCGGGGGCAACGCGGAGATTGCCGACGATCTCAATCCCGGCTGCCGGGAGGTATTTCATGTAGCCGGCCTCCAGGGATTGTGTCCATGCGAAATTCTCACACGCAATAAATGCCCTTTTGTATCCCAGGTTCTTGACCACGTCATCTTTTAAGAAGTCAGCCACGGATTGGGCCAGTTGATCCGAGTTCATTTGCAACTGGAAGGTGTACTTATATGCGTCGTAATTGTCATGAACCATACTGCTGATCATGGTCGCCGCTGACCCGGTAGTGATAAAAGGCATGTGCAGGCGGGATGACCAGGGTTCAAGGGCCAGGGCCACTTCACTGATCCAAACACCCACTACGGCTACCACGTGATCGTTATTGACAGCTCGTTGAAAGGCTTCAACGGCATCGGCCGACTTGCCGTGGTTATCATACTCGAACAGTTTGATAAGGCGGCCGTTGATGCCCCCCTTTGCATTGATCTCTTCCGCCGCGAGGCGAGCAGCGTCAAACAGGGACTTGCCGGGCGCGGGCGATGCAAAGCCAATCACGCCGATATTGATCGGCTCGGCGGCAAAAACAGGTTGAACTGCCCAGAAAGCGGCACAGAATACGGCCGACACCACCAAAATAGAAATCCTTTTAACAGCTACTCTCATTTTCCCTCCTTTGTGGTCTAATTTCCATCCATATGCACCGGGGAGATCATCCTCCTCAGATGGAGTGCGGAAACGGCGGACAGTCAAGGCCCCTTTCGTATTGACCGCTCTGCACCAGTTTGCCCTTGCTGCGCTGCTCGAGCAAAACTCGCTTGAAGAACTTACCAGCTTGGTCTTAGGGATTTCGTACAGCCGTTTTCATCGAGAAAGACTATCGAGTCTGACATCGCATTAGAAATCTACCGCGGGAGATCGAATAGCTGCGGTGAGCTTTGCATCACATGCGAAACGGAGTGGGTTATGAATCCCTTATACTAGAGCACAGAATGAAAATCAATTTTCTATTTGTACTAAAAACCAAGAACTCCAGGCATATTGAGGCATGATGCAATATGTGCAAGTCTCAGGTCAAGGCCGACAGAGATAAACCGGAGGGCAGAGGTGATGGGATCCCATCTGCAGCGCACCGAATGCATTTCCCGCAAATGTACCGGATAGCCCTCCATCTCGCATTTGTGCTAGCGTATTAAGAGGTAATCGGGATAAGAACTTTGAAACTGCTCCCCCGGCCGGGGGCGCTTTCTACCTTGATAGTGCCGCCGTGCGCGGCAGCAATTGATTGGGCGATGGATAGCCCGAGGCCGGTTCCCCGTTCTGCCAGGGAGCGGGCTTCCGAAGTGCGGTAAAAGGCTTGAAAAATATGCTTCTGGTCTTCAACTGAAATCCCTTTTCCAGTATCTGAAACGAGAATGGATGCGCATCTGCTGTCGTGCTCCAGCCCAAGGGTGACACGGCCTTCAGCCCCGGTGTATTTTATGGCATTGTCAACGAGGTTGGATGTCATGCGCTCCAACCGTTCGCGGTCTCCTTGAATGCTGAGCGGTTCTATTGCACCGAGCTGAAGTTCTATGCTCCGGGAGTCTGCCAGCGGTTTTAATCGGATGTAAACCTCTTCGAGCATCTGCCCCAGGTCTACCTCCTGCCGGTCCATTCTCAGTACGCCCGCTTCGGCGCGAGCCAAGAGCAGGAGCCCTTCCACCAGGTTAGCGGTCCTGTCGACCTCTTCCAGGGCGCTCTCAAGGGTTGCGCGGTATTCCTCCGCTGTTCTTTTCGAACGCAGAACGACCTCCAGTTCACCTTTCAAAATGGTGAGGGGAGTCTGAAGTTCATGGGAGGCATCGGCGCTGAACCGGCGGATCTGGCTGAATGCATCATCCAGACGGGTAAGCATCTGGTTCAAGGTTTTGGCCAGGTTGTCCAGTTCATCGCCTGTTCCTGTCTCCTCCACGCGCTGGCTGAGGTGTTCGGCGCTTATCCGGCGGGCAGCGGCTGTCATCCGGTCCACGGGCTTTAATGCCCGATGAGCCAGAAGCCATCCGCCGGATGCCGCCAGCAGCAGGCCCAGTGGGAGCGTCCCCGCCATTATCAAAAGAAACCGAACATAGGTTTCATCGATACTCTTCAGGGACATTCCAACCTGGATCATGTTGATCACCCGGTTGGATTCCATTACGGGCATGGTCAGCAGCCGCACCGGATACTCTCCGAGACCTTCAACTGTCTCAAAAGTAGATAGACCCCGCATTGCATTATTGAGCGCCGTGCTGCTTAGAGGCAACTTGGCTGTAGAAGGCAAAGACCGGTGTTCATCACGGTTGCCGGATGGATCGCGCATCTGAAAATAATGATCCCATGGCGAAAAGCCGAAAAAACGGCGGAAAGCCAGATCGATTTCGGAGGGAGGAAAAGTCGCGGCCCTGCTCTGATCCCGTTCCATCAATGCCCTGGCGACACTGTCGAGCGCGTTGTCCATCTCGTGGGAGAGGCTGTAAGATAAAAGTACGAATGCCGCCCCTCCCACAATCAGCAGAGTAACGGTCAAAAGGCACGTGTACCAAATTGTGAGACGTGTGCGGATGGACTTGATATACAAGGATTACTCCTCTTTTAGCACATAGCCCACTCCACGAACCGTGTGAATGAGTTTATGCTCGCGATCTGAGTCGATCTTCCTGCGAAGGTAGTTCACGTACACGTCGATGATGTTGGTCATCGAGTCGAAGTTGTAGTCCCACACATGATCGACGATCATGGTCCTGGTGAGTACCCGCCCGGGATTTCGGATGAAATAATCAAGGAGAGCGTACTCCTTTGCGGTCAGGTCAATCTTCCTGGCGCCTCGCAGGACCACGCGGCGAGCGGGGTCCAGGGTGAGATCGGCAAACCGGAGCACCGGAAGTTCCGCCTCTGTTTGCCGTCTTAGAAGCGCCCGAATCCTGGCGACGAGCTCCTGGAATGCGAACGGTTTGGTCAGATAGTCGTCAGCGCCTGCATCCAGACCCAGGACCTTGTCTTCGATATTTGCTCTTACAGTGAGCAACAGCACAGGGGTTGACACTTTTGCCGTGCGCAACTGGTGCAGAAGGCTCAGGCCGTCCATTCCCGGCAGATGAATATCGAGCACGATCAGATCGTGAACCCGGTCCATGGCCATTTGAAGGCCGGTTTTCCCGTCGAAGGCCACATCGACTGCATAGCCTTCTTCCTGCAGGCCCTTCTTGATAAAGCCCGAAACCTTTTTTTCATCTTCCACAACCAGAAGCCGCATAGGTTTTTTCACACTGAACAATGTTCGTTGAAATTAATTCCGTTTCCTCTCGATGGACCATTTCAGCAGGGGAGGAGTCATTAGAACCGTCAGCAACACCACGACGATAATGACCGAAAACAGAGCGTCGTCAAGTACGCCAAGCGATTTTCCCATACTGGCGACGATCAGCGCGACCTCGACCCTTGGAAGCATGCCTGCCCCCACGATCAGCCTGTTGGCCCCGTCCCTCACAGCCAGTGAGGACGCCAGCTTACCGGCTACCGCAACGGCGGTAATTATTAGTCCCATCCTCATGGTCTTAACGTTTGCAAGCGTAGTGAGGTTCACCTGTAAGCCGACCAGGACGAAGAAGATAGGAGCAAGAATCCCCTCAAAGGGCGCCAGGATCGACTCTACATTCTGGCAAGGGTCCAGTCCGGGGCCAATGCCCGAAAAGGACTCCTCCTTAATGATCACCCCCGCCGCGAAAGCCCCGATGATGGCGGCCAATCCAATTTTGTCGGCGAGCCAGGCCATGATCATCAGGAGTACAAAAGGGTACAGTAGCTTTATGTTGCCCAGATCCAGCTTTGCGAGGAATTGAACCGTTCTTTCGAGAAATCCGGTCCCGAAAACTACCACTGCTCCAAGAAATAGAGCCGTCTTCAGCAGGGTCCAGGACAGATGCCCGATTCCAATAACGCCACCAGTCGCAACCGCCATAACCATCGCGACCACGATTAGCCCCAGGACATCATCCAGGA
>OMSV01000139.1:13316-16671 GCA_900290385.1 Syntrophobacter sp. SbD2
TCCGCCATAACCATCGCGACCACGATTAGCCCCAGGACATCATCCAGGACGGCCGCACCAAGCACAATCCTGGCTTCCTTCATCTCGGTCCGCTTCATGTCCCTGAAAATTCTGGCTGCAATCCCGACACTGGAAGCGCACAGGGCGGCGCCTACAAATAATGAAGGCATTAATCCGGCGGTTTTTGGCAGCAGAAGCCATGTCGTGATACAAGTCAGACTGAAAGTTATACCTACTCCTGTCAGGGCAACAGCGGACGCGCTGGCTCCAATTGCCTTTAATTCTTTCAGGCTGACCTCCAACCCCACCATGAACAGGAGCATTGCGACTCCAAAGCTTGCGAAGAGCTGGATCGATTTGGCCAGTAAAAGGTACGAGGGGAAATCGCTTCTCAGGAGTACACGCTCGACTCTTTGGGCAATCTCTTTAGGCAGGCCCGCCTGCCCCATCGTGGATCGAACTGTGCTCTCCCAGTCCTTGCCTTCACTCAGGGCTCTTTGATATGTCTGCTGAATCAGCTCGGAATGCCGGATGATAATGACCGTCGGGCTGCCGAGCTGATACACAATGGCGCCAACTCCGGGCTGCCGAGCTGATACACAATGGCGCCAACTATGATTCCAGCCGCCAATTCGCCCAGAACCGGCGATTGTTTCAGTTTCCCAGCAGCAAAGCGTCCGATGGCTGCACAGCATACGATCAGCGCCAGGACCCCGAAGACCCGGGCAGAAGGGTCACCGTACGCGGTTACACGAGACTCTGCCGTGTCCATGGCGCTTGCGCTGGCAGGGATTTGCCCGGTGGACTGCGCAAAAACTTCGTGGGCTGTTCCAGGCAGGCAGAAAGAAAAAAGCAGGCCGAACGTGCAATAGATAACTGAAAAGCCTATCAACCGTTTGATAGTCAAATGCGTCACCGTGTCCTCTGCGCGCTATTAGCCGGGTGCTGAAAAATGATTGAAATTCCCACTTAACAGTAAAAAAAGCCGTGGAACCGTCACCCCGGCGAAGGCCGGGGTCCAGTGTTTTGCCTTAAAATCAAATAGTTCAAAAAGCTCTGGATTCCGGCCTTCGCCGGAATGACGAAATCAAGCGTCCCTTTAAGGTACTTTCCCCACCAGCAGGCCCTCATTCATCACCCTGCTGAGGGGGACTGGCAAAATGCAGCACCATCCAAGAATAGACTCCCTGTGTCAATCGTCCTGCTTGAACTGAGAACGACATGGGGCGAGGCCGGTGCCCGGTTTCAGATTTCGATTGAAAGAATCCGGTAATAACGGGTTCCGGAAGGCGTGTAGACCAGGACTTCGTCTCCCTCGCGATGCCCCATTACGCCCTTGCCGACCGGCGAATCTACGGAAAGCTTGCCGCCGGATACGTCGGACTCCCACGGTCCAACAAGCTCGAACCGGTTGATCTCACCGGACAGAAGGTTTTCGATGGTTATTACGGTCCCGAAACCTACCTGTTTGAAAAAGAACTTGCGGCCAACGACTATTTCACAACCGGCAAGCTTTTCTTCCAGATCGTTTATCTTTTTTTGTAGGATAGCATGCCGTTCGCGCGCCGACAGATACTGCTGGTTCTCAATTTTTACGCCATAGCCCCTGGCCTCGCGCAATTCATCGAGAACCTCCGGACGCACGATTCTCCTGAGGTGGGAAAGCTCTCTTATGAGCCTTCGATAGCCGTTTCGTGTTATAGGGACCTTGGGCTTCATCGCAGATCACACAAAAAAATTATCCGGGATTTCTCCTCGTTCCATTTTGGCCCGGAAAATAGATACGCCAATGACCGTTTTGCCGTCACGAATCCTGCCTGACATAATCATATCATGAACTTGGTCGAGTTTTACAATTTCCACCCCGGATATTTCGTCCTGGTCCTGCCTGTCCGAAGTCCGCTCCAGGCCCCAAGCCATAAAAATTCGAATGACTTCGTTGGCATACCCGATAGCAGGATAATAGCTGAAGATTTCGAGCAGCCGCGATGCCCTTTGCCCGGTCTCCTCCGTGAGTTCCCGGCCGGCGCACACTTCCGCTGATTCGCCGGGGTCCATCTTGCCTGCCGGTATCTCGAGAGTTTCGCCGTCTATCGCATACCGCCATTGACGGACCATAAGGATGTGGTCCCTGTCCGGAAACGCCAGAATTGCTGCGGCTTCCGGATGGTCTATCTTGATTCGCTCCGTCACCTTGCCGGTCCGGAGTCTCACGGCATCGAGTCTAGCGCTGAAATGCCTTGCCTTGAGAATGCCAAGCGTTCTGATCGTTTCTTCCATTAAGATTTGACTCCCCTCTTAAAGTGCCGGTTTATTGCATCGGAGGTCATAATAATACTTCAGAAAGATGGAAGAACTCAACAGTCTGCGGTCCAGCCACACTTAGGTCCAGCTACTCTTGCTTTTAGATCTTGCTCATGATAAGGAGGATAGCTCCATCGGGGCGTAGCGCAGCCTGGTAGCGCACCTGCCTTGGGAGCAGGGGGTCGGAGGTTCAAATCCTCTCGCCCCGATTGAAACATTTTGTGTTTTTGGGTNNAAGTTCGCTGCCGGCTGGCTGCACCTGCTCCGGTATCCACCGCTTACGGCGCAAATTGCCTTAGCCGGTATTGCCTCTTGCCGAGGAGTAAGAGATGACCCTGCCCCCGAGCGATCCGCCTGTGTCCGAATCCGAGTTTCCCAAGGACGGCATCCTATGGCGAAGCTACGACGCTACGGTCGACCTTTTGAATGAGAGGACCCGCCCTGTTCTTGCGTTCGTTATAGATCACGACGGGACACGCTGGCCGTTTCTTCGAGAGATATTCAAGGCCATGCCCAAAAACGAGAAGCTACGGGGCCTCCTGAATGGACCCTGTGTTGCCATGCTGCTCGAAGCCGACTCCATGCCCGAGTATATGGACTACCTGGGTGCGGGCAGCGACTACCATATCGCCATTCTTTCGCCATCAGGTTTGACTGCGATGAGGGTCTTCAACTATGTTACCGGCGAGCCGGAAGCCCTTGTCGAAAAAATAGCCGGCGCCATGGAAGCCATTGCGCCCCTCTGGGCATAGCAACTATGGAAGAAACGGAAAGAAACTCACATTAAAAGCAAGAGAAAAAACCGCAACGGTTGGAAGTTGGTATTTGTCATGGTTTCCAGGAAGGGTTTATAGGTCTAAAGTTGGGGGCTTCCGCCAAAAACCTCGGATCGTCTTTCCATTTTTCGTAGGCACTGCAAAGTCCGGGTATTAACCGGGTCCACCTCGGGTAGCGCGCATAGAAACAGGCGCTGTCAAAATCACGGTCCTCCTCCTCACTCCAGGGACTGGGGAGTGGTTCAGCCTTCACTCTTATGTCTTCGATTCCTTCC
>OMSV01000145.1:0-312 GCA_900290385.1 Syntrophobacter sp. SbD2
CGCCGTGTTTTCCCGAACCGACTCTATGGTGTCGCGGATCACGGCAAGCGAGCGGTTGCCGAGAAGGTCTATTTTGACGAGGCCCGCCTTTTCGGCCTGGTCTTTTTCCCACTGGATGATTCGGACCCCCTTGGCGCTTATCTGGACCGGAACATACTTCGATACCCGGTCCGGAACGAGCACCACTCCGCCGCAGTGGGTCCCGATATTTCGGGGTGCCGACTCCAGGCGCGAAGAAAGATTGATGATTTCCGGCCAGGGCGGGTCCAGGGGAAAATTGCGGAATTTGGGATATGATTTTATGTGTTCCCA
>OMSV01000145.1:322-1120 GCA_900290385.1 Syntrophobacter sp. SbD2
GGGATATGATTTTATGTGTTCCCATATCGCAGCGCCCCGAGAGGTCCAGTAGTTCATCCTGCGGGTTACCTCCTTTATCTCGGAGGCGGGGACGCCGTATACTTTGGCTACTTCCCGCACCGAGGCCCTGGCCCGGAACCCCACGTGGTTGCTGACCAGAGCCATCCTCCGGCTCCCGTAGTGGGCCATAATTTCTTCAAAAAGCTCGTCACGCTCGTCCCACGGGAAATCGACATCGATGTCCGGGAGGTCCTTGCGTTCGGGATTTAGAAACCTGCCGAACAAGAGATTATGCCGGATGGGATCGACATGGGTTATCCCCAAAAGATAGCTGACCAGGCTTGCGGCCCCGCTTCCCCGTCCACAGTGGATCGGACGGCGGCGCACGATATCCGCCACCACGAGGAAATAATCCACAAATCCTTTGGAACGGATAAGATCGAGTTCTTCAGCGAGGCGATTTTCAATTGCTTTGCCGGTTTTTCCGTAACGCCGGTCAATCCCCCTGCGGCACTCGGAGACAAGGAGGGCGAAGTGGTCCTCGTTTTTATCGAGCTAATGAGGGAAAACGGTCTGAAAACGGTCCCAGGCGGTATGGCAGGCTTGGGCAATTTTTACCGTGTTGGCCAGCGCTTCCGGGCAGTTGGGGAAGTGCACGGACATCTCGCGGGCTGATTTCAGCCACCGGCCGGCAGTTGCAACCTCTCCCGGCGCAAGAGACCCCAGTGTTTTGTTCAAGTCTATGGCCCGAACAAGCCGGTGAAGTGGATAGTCTTGCTCCCCGGCAAAATGGACTGC
>OMSV01000145.1:1130-7718 GCA_900290385.1 Syntrophobacter sp. SbD2
AACAAGCCGGTGAAGTGGATAGTCTTGCTCCCCGGCAAAATGGACTGCATTGGTGGCCACAGGCGCAATGCCGATCTCCTTTGCCGCATGGAGGAGCTTTCGGTCGGATGGGCCCGGCACTATTTCAAAAAAGCATTCCAACCGGTTGCGCAATGCTTTTATCAATTCCGGATCGGCGCTAAGGAGCACAAGATCGGAGGTTTTTTCCGGAAGGCTTCGGATAAGTGAGAAGTCATCCTCGATATGGCGGCGGGTAATGAGGTCCGAGAGAATTTCGTATCCATCGGCGGTTGCGGCAAGGATCACCGCACATGCTTGCGGGGTTTTTATTTCGGCCCCTACTAAAGGTTCGATCCCGGTTGCGCGTGCAGCTTCCAGAAAATTGATAAGGCCGTAGAAACCGTTTGTATCGGTCAGGGCAAGATGGGTAAAATCAGCTTTTTTAGCCTCCATGCACAGGACTTCGGGTGAACTTACGCCCTGCATCATGGAATAGAAAGAATGGACATGGAGGTGGACAAAATCGTTCATGACTGAAAACTGCCTTAAACTACCCTTGCCCAGGCAATTATCCCTTTCCCGAATTTCATGCGGATCGCGTCCATGACCTTCTGAAGGTCGAGCTCTTTTGACGATTTCTTTGTTTCCCACGTGAAAAGCGAAAGCTGGGAAAAGGGCATCGCGAGGCCGGAAAATTCCAGGACCAGCCTTCGCACGGCCACGCGCCTCCGGAAAAGCTGATAAAAGACGGGGAGAATCGCCCGGAAAAGGAACCGGTCAGTCCGGACAGCCCCGGAGGGAATCCGCCTGCGGGTATCGACGCGCAGGTTCCATCCCGCTTCTTCAACCTGCTGGAACAAAATGGATTCAAGGCGCCCCCGGTCGATTTCATCGCGGTCCAGAATTTTCGTAATAGATACCCGCAGGACCTGATGAGTGGGAAGTACCGGGGCGGGGTCCCAGCCTTTTGCGATTTTAAGAAGACGCTCCGCACTCCTGCCGAAAACCGCCGCAAGCATGTCGAGGGGGAAGGATGCCAGTTGACCGATTTTCAGGATGTTGAAGCCGGCCAGCCTGGAAGCGGTAACCTCACCCACGCCGGGAAGAAGGCCGACGGGCAGAGGCGCAAGAAACGATTCTTCATTGCCGGGGAAGATAAAACTCAGGTCCCCCGGGTCGATGCAATTTGATGCAACCTGGCTTACCAATTTGTTCGAAGCAAGCCCGACCCGTGCCCTAAGTCCCATTTTTATGTAGAGGTCCTTTTGCATCCGGCCGGCCAGATCCGGTCCAGGTCCCCAGAGGCGGCGGGTCCCGGTGACATCTATGAAGTAACTTCCCGGGCAGCTTCCTTCGACAAGCGGCGAAAAAAATCCGGATTCCCGGATGATGTCCAGGTGTTTTTCCCGGTAATGATAAAAATCAGACGGCATTACATGAATCCGTCTGCACAGGCGGCGCGCCCGGCTAAGCGGCATGCCCTCACGGATGCCTTCTTTTCTGGCGTTGTTGTTTACACCCTGGACAACAGACCTCTCGCCCGCTTCGGCCAAAACGAGCGGGCGCCTTTTCAATTCCGGCCGCCTAAGTTGCTCGATCTCCGTATAAAAATCGGGCACCCCCAGATGAACTATATTCCGGAGCATAAGTTCCCGTCTGAATCTCCACGCCCCGCAAGGTGTCTATGGTTGCGGTAATTGCGCAGCAGGCCCATTACGACACCCACCACCTCGACCTCTTCGGCGCTTGCCACAATCGATTTCATCCGAGAATTGGCCGGCTTCAATTCGATTTCGTTTTCTCTGCGGTAAAATTTCTTTACGGTCGCTTCTCCGGCCACCAGGGCCACGACAGTTTGTCCGTTTTCGGCATGGGGCTGCTGGGTGATGATCAAAATATCGCCGTCCCGAATGCCGTCTTCGATCATTGAATCGCCTCGGACCCGCAGTGCAAAATTGCTTCCGTTACCGAGAAAATTTTCCGGAACTTCTATTGATTCCGCTGTCTGGACCACTTCGATCGGTATTCCGGCTGCAACCGTCCCCAGGAAGGGAATGCTTAAGGCCCCGGCCTTCACGGGGGAGTGCAGCGGAGCCAGGTCGAGGGCACGTTTTTTGTTGTTCCACGGCGTCCGCAGATACCCTCGTTCTTCGAGTTGCTTCAGGTACTTGTAGACAGAGTTGAGGGATTTGAACCCGAGATGACGCCGCACTTCCTCATAAGATGGAGAATAGCCGTGCCGGGTGATATATTCCCTCACGAACCGGAAAACCTTTTCCTGCGCCGGGGTAAGCCCCGTCATTGTGAACTCCTTTTAGAAACGTTTAGTTCAATTTAGGTGAATAAAAGGTGAAAGTCAAGAGGCAATTTCTCTCAGGACTCCCACATCCTGTCCTCCGTTATGCGATCTGCTTATTGCAGCCTGTTTGCGGTGCTTTTGTGCATAATTTTTAAGAGTTGTATTGAAGAAAAAAATTTCTTTTGCCGATTTATACACAAGGAGCGGCGGAGAAGGCAGCGTTTGAAGCAGTGCGGGCTTGCGCCGGATGCGGGGTCAGCCTGGCGCCGGGAGGCCCGGAGCGGGTTGGTGAGGCTGCAACTTTGCGGCCGCCTGCATAATAAAAATACATATCAGGCGAAAACAGGAAGGGATTTCTTATGAAAGATCAGCCGGGCGAAGAAAATCGTACAGCAAGTTTGGGATAAGGGAGGGAAGGAAAGTATCTCACCTTTTCTCTGGGGAATGAAGAATACGGAATCGGCATTTTGAAGGTCAAGGAAATAATCGGGATGATGAAGATTACACCGGTCCCGCAAACGCCTGATTTCATTAAAGGGGTGATAAATCTCAGGGGTAAGGTGATCCCGGTAATTGACCTGCGGCTCAGGTTCGGCATGAACGAGAACGGCTATACCGAGCGCACATGCAGTTTTCTCAGCACTCTTGACCCGTCCATCCAGGATATTGTCGAGCACAAGATACCCGACTCCGGGAATCGTCTCGAACACATATTGGAGATGACGGAAAAGGCGGCCATAACCACCTTGGATCACGTGGAAATCATGCAGGGGCGGATTTCGCATGAAATGGAACAGCTCTCTGGGTTGCGCAGGCTTCTAGGAGGACTGAGAGCGGTAGGTGATTCGGCCGGGAAAAAGCTCGATCAGGGCGCTCAAGCGCTGGACGCCATGGAAACGCTCATCAACGAAAATCGTCTAGACCTGGATACGATCCTTCTCGCGCAGGACTTCCATGATTTGAGCAGCCAGATCATTCAAAAGATAATCAAACTGCTCAAGGACATGGAGCTAAAGCTTGTCAGCCTGATCCGCACGTTCGGGGTAAAGGCGGATACTTGCAGGCAAAAGGAGGACGCCGAACTCTACGGTCCGGCGCACGCCGCTATGGAAAGCGCGGTGCACTCTCAAGATGAGGTCGATTCCCTGTTGGCCGAATTTGGATTTTAGATTACTGCCGGCACTCAATCCGCTGTCCGTGACTTTGCTCGAATATTCGAATTGAGTGCCGGGTAGACCGACCACAAAACTATCCCGCCTTTTTCTTCAAAAGCGCTTGCGTATCTATAGTGAAATACATGGTCACAGCACCGATCAGAAGAGTAATCGCGCAGAAGGCGAATGCCATCTGGTAGGCCTCGACGGGGAATTTCCCATTTACTTTCCCGTATGCGTCCAGAATGATGCCCATCACTGCCTGATAGAACGCGCCACCGATAAAGTACCAGATGTTGAGCATTCCATTGGCCGTGGCGATGAAGCTGTGGGGCTGGCCTTCAGCGATGTGGGCGTAATTGGGCACGTATGCGCCGCAGAAAAAACCCATTAAGAACAGCATAGGATAGAAGACCTGAACTGGAATGGATGCCGGCCAGATTACTATGGGGACCCAGGTTAGTATATAAATGATCATTCCGTAAAGGGATGCTTTCCGGCGGGACTTGAGGAGCCGGTCGGAAGCCCACCCTATGCTGAAGCAGCCGAGAGCCATTCCTATCGGCCAGAACATGAGCATATTGGCAGCATCCTGTTTGGGCAGTCCGTAAATATGTTGTACATAGGGAATAAACCACAGTCCCTGGAATCCCATAACCGACCCGTAAATCACGAAGGCATAGACGGCGATGAGCCAGTAATTCCTCATGACGAACAACTTCTTTACATTTTCAGTAAAGGCGACCTTGGCGGCATCTTTGGTTGAATAGTAATCTATACCGTCGATCTCCGAGACGGTCGGGTATCCCTTGTCCTGAGGCTTGTTCCTCAATATGACGAAATTCAGGACCGCGATGACCAGCATGAACCCGCCGAGCCAGAAAAAGGATGGACGCCACCCGACTTGGCCCACAAGGAAAGCGAGGGGCGCTGAGGCTAGGATCGCGCCGGCATTGCCGACGGTAAGCATCGTGCCGGTGAGGGTTGAGAACTCATTAGGACGGAACCAGTTTGCGAGGATCCTCATGCAGGGGATCCAGACGAGGGCAACGCCCACACCCATCAAGAAGCGGCCGAAAATGATCGTGCCGAAGGAGTGTGCGAGACCGAAAAGAGATGTTCCGATTGCCGCGATTACGAAGAATGTGCCTACGGAAAATCTCGGGCCGAGGTAATCGGACAGTATTCCGGATGGTATCTGCATCGCAGCGTATGGATAAAAGTACATTGAGGACAGAATGCCGAGACTGGTCGCCGTAAGGCCGAATTCCTTCATGAGTTCCGGGGCGACCACCGCCGGCGAGACCCTGTCGAAGTAAACGAAGATATAGGTTAAAAGCAGCATTCCGTAGCAAAGCCATCGGTATCGAAGCATCCGTTTGGCCAAGCTGGCAAAATCTGTCCTCGAAACGGAAAGTCCAACGGTGACATCACTCATTGATATTGCCCTCCCTTAGCAAAATGTTGACAAGCTGTGTCGACCATTACCGTGAAGCGGCCATTTCCGGCCTCCCGGAAAATTGATTGAAGGCATTCACGGCTGCTAAGCTTCCCTTATGATTTTCTCCTCGTAAAAAAAGTTTACTGCGCCGGCTTTCGGCGCGCTACGAGGTGCGGAATAAACTGAGCATTCACTTCGGCTCATCGAAGCACACTGCCGGCAATTACCATTCTCATCACTTCCGAAGTGCCTTCGTAAATCTCGGTAATCTTGGCGTCCCGGTAGAGCCGCTCGACCTTATGGCCTTTAATGAAGCCGATTCCGCCATGGATCTGTACCGCCCTGTTTGTTTGCCGCGCCGCTGTCTCCGAGGCGAAGAGTTTGGCCATTGCCGCTTCCTTGCTATAGGGCAGACCCTGGTCGTAGCACCATGCGGCATGATAGGTCAAAAACCTTGAAGCCTCCACTTCGGTAGCCATGTTTGCGACCATCCACTGGATCGCCTGGAGGGAGGCAATGGGCTTACCGAACTGGACTCTTTCCTTGGAGTAGCTGATGGATTCATCAAGGGCTGCCTGAGCGATGCCCAGGGCCTGAGCGGCAATCCCGATTCTGCCGCCGTCCAGGGTCATCATGGCTATCTTGAATCCCTGTCCTTCCGTGCCGAGGATGTTTTCTTTGGGAATACGGCAGTCCTTGAGAAAAACCTCAGCCGTAAGAGATCCACGAATGCCCATCTTGTTGAGATGTTTGCCGATGACCAGACCAGGGGAGCCGGCAGGCACAATGAACGCGCTGATGCCTTTGGTCCCCTTGGATTTGTCGGTCATCGCGAAAACTATGATGACTCCAGCCACCGGGGCATTGGATATGAAGATCTTGCTGCCGTTCAGGACCCATTGGTCGCCATCGGGGACCGCAGTGGTCGAAGCGGCGCCGGCGTCTGTCCCAGCGCCGGGTTCGGTCAGAGCAAAGGAGCCCAGCATCTCACCTTTGCAAAGCGGCACAAGGTATTTTTGTTTCTGTTCCTCGGTTCCAAACTTAAAAAGAGGATAACAGGCAAGGGAAGTGTGGCATTCGAGGGTAAAGCCGGTTGTTGCGCACGCCCTGGAGAGTTCCTCAACGACTATTATGTAGCTAAGGTAATCGGCGCCCGCGCCGCCGTATTCCTGCGGAAATGGAATGCCAAGCCAGTCCTGTTCGGCAAGCTTCTTCACCGTATCTGCCGGAAACTTTGCTTCAGAGTCGGTGATTTCGGCACAGGGTTCAACGTACTTTTGGCAAAACTCACGTACTCCGGACCGTATCAGTTGGTGTTCTTCGGTTAAATTGAAATCCATCTTGTTCCCCCTTGATCTGTTCTAAAAAAATCCAATGGACCGGTCCCGGCGCGGGCAGAACCATAGGACTGCCCGCTTTCACCGGTAAGAGCTATTTTTTCTTCTTCTCAGGTTCCGGAATTTCTTCCTTTATGCCTGCAATGTTCCGTGCAAACTCGGCAAACTGGTCAACTGGTGTGAGAGCGCGCACAACCAGTTTAGCCCCATCGGGGGAACCGCCGCCATGCATGCATCCCGGGACACCGGCGCCGAGGGTCAGCCATTCCGAGAGTCTGGCGGCGCGCGCCCTGGATTCCGCAGTGTACTTGTCGCTGGCCTGGACGGCTTTTGCGATAATCGAACCATATTCGGGGT
>OMSV01000145.1:7728-17035 GCA_900290385.1 Syntrophobacter sp. SbD2
TATCAGTAAGCTTTCCTGCAAACGTGCCTGCCGCCAAGCCGTTTATCCTGGCCATCAGGGCAGCCGCTCCGATCATTACGTCCCCCTGTCCTGCCACACAGGCGCCGATACAGGCTCGGTAATTTGCAGTGAAATACTCGATGATCTTTCCGGAATACTTGAACTCCCTGCACATGAAAACCCGCTCGTTAGGGACGAAACAGTCCTGGAAAAGCAGGTAAGCCTGAGTGATTCCGGTGGCCGGTATGTCCCACCCATCGTCCTCGATTTCCCTGCTGTCGCTGGGACGGCGCGTTTCCACTATGGTAAGACCCTCGATGCCCCTGGGGACCACGCAGGCGAGTGCATAGTCCTGGTCCTCTTCCCTGTAGCCGCTGCCGGACAAAAGGAAGATTTCATTGGAAGCGGCCACGCCGCATATCATCGCTTTGGCGCCGCTGATCACAATGCCGTCAGGCCTCACTTCCTTGATGCGCAGATTGCTGTCCGTATTGGATTGCTGAGAGGGCCTCATGCTGCGGTCGCCTTTGGCGTCAGTGAGGGCCCCGGCGACGACCAGGCCTTTTTCCTGTGAGCCGATAATCCATTTTCTAAGCCGTTCCTGATAAGCGGTCCCGGTTTCCCGGTCAATGACGGCGGTTACATTCCACAGCACGTTCTGGGCGTTCCAGCCAACGCACAGACCGCCGGTGCAGGACCCGGTAAACCGATACATCCACCTCTTCAACCTTGAATTGGCCATCACCTCTTCCAGGTTCTCGGTCATCCCGGTCCACCTGTGAATTTTCTCGCCTGGAAGGAAAGTTGAGGTTGCGGTAAAGTCGTCGGAATACTTGGGATCGTGTGAGGCGTCGAAAGCCCTGGCATGGCTTTCCACAGTCCTTTTAGTAGCTGGATGGGTTGTGACGTCCTCGATTAGTTCCCCGAATTTATAGACGTTGGGCCGCATCGATTTCAGGGACTCCAGATATTCTTTTCTAGTTTTTAGGGCCATGGCGGCTCTCCTCTCGTTAGGGTGAATCAATTTTTGGCAGTCGAAAAGGGTACAGTTTCAACAGCAGTTTCCGCACTATACTTGTCAAGTATCTCGTTTTTGATCCCCATTGGGGTCTTTTGACTGAAAATTCTCGGGTCCATGAGTTTGACCGCCGGGTCAATCAGGGGCGTGAAATCCATCTGCGACAGAATATCCTTTTGGAGATCTACCCCCGGAGCGATTTCCGTCAGGGTCACTCCTTCAGGGCGAAGCTCGAATACCGCGCGCTCGGTGACATAGAGAATTGTCTGGCCGCTGGTCCGGCCATACTCACCGCTAAAGGTGATATGTTCGACCTTGCTTACCATTTTGCGGATCTTTCCTTCCTGGGCGATTTTCAAGCTGCCGTCGCCAATCCGGAAGTCGAAGCCGCTGGCCGTAAAAGTCCCGCAGAAAACGACCTTTTTGGCGCTCTGAGTGATGTTTATGAAGCCTCCGGCCCCAGCGATCCGGGGGCCGAATTTGCTGACATTTACGTTGCCGAAGCCGTCCATCTCCGCCATGCCCAGCACTGCCAGATCCAAGCCTCCCCCATCGTAAAAGTCGAACATCAGTGGATGATCGATAAGGGCTTCAGGGTTGATCGCCGACCCGAAATAGAGTCCGCCCAAAGGCACTCCGCCAACCACCCCCGGCTCTACCGTCATGACCATCATGTCGCTCATGTCCTCTTCAGCGCAAACGACGCCTACGCCCGGAGGCATGCCGATTCCCAGATTTACGATAGCATTGGGGACCATTTCCATTGCACATCTGCGGCATACTACCTTACGCTCGTCGAGAGGCAGCGGGCTGACTTCGCTGAGCGGGATTCTTACCTCCCCGCACAGAGCGGGATTGTAAGGCTCTGCCATCGGGACCTGCCAATGGTTCTGCGGTTTGGCAACCACCACCGCATCGACCACTATTCTGGGAAGCTTTACCATCATGGGATGAAGAGTTCCCGCCTTGACCTTTCGTTCCACCTGAACGATCACCTTGCCGCCGCACGCTTTGGCCGCCAGCGCCAGGCACATGAATTCCAGGGCGATTGCCTCACGCTCGATGGAAACATTGCCGTTTTCATCGGCGCTAGTACCGCGAACTATGGCGACGTCAATCGGGAAGGCCTTGTAGAAAAGATACTCCTTGCCGTCCACTTCGATCAGGCGCACATACTCTTCGTGGCTGATGCTGTTCAGCCTGCCGCAGCTTTCCCTGGGATCGACGAATGTCTTAAGACCGACATGGGTAATAATTCCGGGCTTCTTGCCCGCTATCGCCCTGTAGAGGTGTAATATGACCCCCTGGGGAATATTGTAGGCTTCGATCCTGTTGTCGACAGCCATTTTGATCAGGTCGGGCTGAAGGCCCCAGTGGCCGGATATAACCCGCCGCACCAATCCGTCTTTGGCCCAGCGATTTAATCCCCAGTTTGATTTTCCATCATTCTGGCTAGCTCCGAATGTGAGCGTGAGATCTCTGGGCTGACCCGTTTCAAGGAATTTCTTTTCCATTGCAGCGGATATCTCCTCAGGGTGGCCCATCCCGACAAAGCCCGACATCGTAACGGTGTCCCCCGATTTGACGAGATTTACCGCCTGTTCAGCAGACATGAATACGGCCATACGGCTCTCCAATGCAGATAAGCGGTTAGCAATCCAGGTGAAAAAACTGTTGAAACAGTTTTACAAGAGGGGCAAATTTCATGCCAGCCTTCTTTGGAGGTGAGAAACCTTGATGGCAAAGGCACCGGCTGGGAGGTGGGGTTTTGAAGGGGGGATCAAAATGATGCATTATCACATCACACCTATTTTAGCTGCTTTCAGAGGAACTGAGGTAGTAATGGCAGAACGGAGGCATAAACCCGTGCTGATGCGAAGAAGCATCGAGGATGCTTATTTGCATCAGATCGCAGCATCCGCAGTCTTCCTGTCTAAAGCCGAAATTTTATGTTCTCAAAAGGGTTTGCCGGTTCTTCGGCGTCGTGACTCAAACCGGAAAGCCCATGCTTTATGGCTTTTCGAACCACGGTGGACTGATCGATCTTAAGGGCCTTTGCCGCCTTCCGCGTGCTTCCATATTTTTTGAGTGCCCGCTCGATGATTTGTTTTTCGACGCTTTCAATAGCTTTCTTAAATGGAATGGTGTCGTCCAGGGCCATTTTGGAGCCGTGCGAATCCGCCTGGCTCCGGATGTTCGAAGGCAGATAGACGGGCGTGATATGCTCCTCGGGAGTCATAACTAGCATACGCTCGATCACGTTCTGAAGTTCGCGAATATTTCCAGGCCAGGAGTACAGCATGAAGTGATCGATTACCTGAGAGGAAACCCGCTTCGAAAATTGATATTTCTTATTTATCTTTTCGACTAAGAGCAGAACAAGGAGCGGAATATCCTCCTTTCGTTCGCGCAACGGAGGAATTTCAATTGAAACAACGTTGAGCCGATAATAGAGGTCTTCGCGAAAGGCCTTGCTTTTGACCATCTCCTTAAGGTTCCTGTTGGTGGCCGCAATAATTCTGGCGTCAACGGCAATGGGCTTTAGCCCTCCAACCCTCATTATTGCCTGGTCCTGCAGGGCCCTCAGCAGTTTTGCCTGTATGTTGCATGAAATATCTCCTATTTCGTCAAGAAAAAGGGTGCCCTTTTCGGCCATCTCGAACATGCCGGGTTTGCCGTGTTTCCCGGCGCCGGTGAAGGCCCCCGCTTCGTATCCGAAGAGTTCCGACTCGAGCAACGATTCGGGGATCGCGCTGCAATTTATCTTTATGAGCGGCCCATCACAACGGCGGCCCAACCTGTGGATTGTATTGGCGATTATTTCCTTGCCCGCCCCCGATTCGCCTGTAATCAATACTGACGAATCCACCTTGGCCACCTGAGCGGCCATTTCAAGCGCCAGCTTTGTTTTGGGGCTTCTAGCAATGATGTCCCCATGTTTGGTAATCTGCTGCTGGCGCATCTGCTCGAGTTCTGCTGCATATAGGACGTTGAGCTGCTTTGTTTTTTCAAGAAGTTCCTTGAGGAAGAGTATTTCCGTTATATCTCTTATGTTTGCGACTACACGCCTTATCTGCCCGTTTTCATCCCAGATTGGGATGGCTGTAGCCAGAATTTTCTGACCGACCTTTTCACCCCTGGTCATGTGGAGCATGATAGTCGTTTTTTCGCGGGACCTGATTGCTGCCATTACCGAAGATTCGGAGTAGTACTTTTGATCGACGAGGTCCTGAGCGTTTTTTCCCACAACGAATTCGCGGCCAATACCGCAAATGCGCTCCCAGGCGCTGTTCGCCATTTCAATATTGCCCAGTCCGTCTGCTATGAACAAGCCATCATGCGAGGCCTCAAGGATATCTTCAAGCGCACAGATATCGAAATCACCTGCCCCATTTTCGCGCTTGGAGGTGCACAGTCTTTTCTTTGCGTCCATGGTTTCTCCTAAGAGGGGACAAGGCCGTTCAAAAGCCATGGAATGCTGCCGCAAAGGCGAGGCGCGGCAGCGATTGAAGCTGAGTATCTATTTTGGAGCCGAAGGCGGCTTCCTTGCGGGTGAAAATCAAAGTTAACTCAAAGGTGAAGGCTTATATATTTTATCTGACAAAAGGTTGCAGGCAACAAAAATCTTCCGGCGGGAAAAGGCGCCTTAATTTCCCTGAGCTTGGAGTTGGCCGGCCGGAAAAGATTATATCTGCGCCTGCGAAGTTTTAGCGATATACTTGAACATCTGTTTGAAGATCGTTTCGAGAATTTCCGGAGAAATACAGAAGCCGGGCATTTGCTGATAAAAGGAAGAGGTGATCTCCCTGGCGGACGAGTCGAGGTCGAGGGGGTTGCGCCTGAACATTTCGTACAGGAGCGCTTTCAATCTCAAGGCTTCTTTGATGGTTTCAGAGACGATTGCCGCAGCTTCATCTCCGGTTATGTAGCCGTAGTGATCGGCGCAAAATACATTCACCTTAAGAGGCCTCAGCTTTTCGAGGCTGTTCAGAAACTGGTCGATGTTTGTGTTCATGCAGGGGAATAATTTGTCCAAAAAAGGTATGCCCATTGCGTCGGAGGCAAAAAGGGCCCCTTCATCGGGTTCGTAAGCCGAAATTGAACAGTTGGAGTGACCCGGAGTCTCATAGATTTTCAGCGTGACCCCGCCCAGGTCAATGGTGTCGCCCTCCCGGACAGGTAGTGGTTCAATATCGTTCCGCCACTCGAGATCAAACCCCTTGAGCGACTCCGCCTTTTCCCCGGCGCTCAGCTGGTTGTAGCTGTTTATAAGTTCGATAGCCTTTGGTTTCTCGAATGTCCTGATGGCGGCTTCGGATGCGAGTACTTCAATTACCGGGTAATGTCTCTTGAAATAGGGCACCACTCCAACGTGGTCGAAATGTGAATGCAGGATCAAAAACTTGGTGATTTCTCCAGGGTCAAGCCCGAATTCATGCATCTGGGTTAGAACATCGGGGAGAATGTAGCTCATGCCGCCGTTTATCAACGCGGTGCCGTGGCGCCCCCGGAGCAAATAGATCCCTGATTCCTCAGCGCCGAGGTACCATAAGTTACGATCGATTTTGCCCGGTTTTCGAAATCGCACCTCACACCCCCCAATTACTGTTTATACCGCTCAAACCTTGACGAAATTAAAGCACCAATGTCAGAGTCTTGCCGTCAGTGGCAAAGATCATAAATCCGGTGACGTATCGATCAACCCAGGGTCGGTCATGATCGGCAAAGTTACAATACATATATAATAATTACAATCGCTTAATTACTCGCACTTATGAAAACGTCCAGTATGAATATGGCGACTCCTGTCCGGCGGCTTTGGCAGAAGCGCAGCGCCTCGTCCGGATCGGTGAATACGAACACCTTGCCCCACGTGTAAAACGACCTCACAAGCTCGCTGGTAACTTCGCATACCGCCGGGTCGTCATCGACGATTATCACCGGTAAGCCGCCAGTCATGAGTTTCTTCCCGATCCCGAGGTCCACCGCGCGAGCCCGATAAGCGAGTATTTGCCGCAAGTTCATCCATCCGGGTATAAAGTCGCATGTGCCGGGCGATTATCCGCAGGAAAATCGCCCCTGTCAGCAAAGGTAACCGGTATATCCGCCGTTGGCAACTTGCGGCTAATTGCAAAATCCGATCGGGTTAAGGGGGCAAAAGAAGGGCCGTGCCGCTTTTGGCCGGCGAGATTCAGGGTGTGACCCCCGCAAAATAAGCCAAGTACGACACATTGTTTCTTATTCCATGCCTGGCTGCACAAAAGAGTTCAAAAAACCGAAGTAATTGACTAAACTATGTGGTTTTGCCGGTATATTTTCATGATTTCCGACATGGGGAGTTAAACAGTGAGGGGTATAAAGATTTCCGAGGTGAGATTGACCGAGGAAGAAATAGAGGCGGCCGTCGAGGTGCTGCGGTCCGGAAATCTTCGCCAGGGTGAACGGTGCGAGGCTTTCGAACGCGAATTTGCCCTTAAGGTGGGGGCACGTTATGCTTTGACCTGCGCCAGCGGCACGGCTTCCCTTCATTTAGCGTATATGGCGTTTTTGAGACCGGGCGATGAAGTGCTTGTGCCTTCCTTTACCTTTATGGCGACCGGTTCGATGGTAGCACTGAGCGGGGGGGCGCCGGTGTTCTGTGACGTTGACCCCGATACGTTCCTGATAGATCTGGATGATGCTGAAACGCGCATTACCGATCGCACCCGCGCTATTTCGCCGGTGCACCTCTTTGGCAATCCCCTCGATATAGACGCTGTCAGTGATTTTGCGGCGCGTCACAACCTGGTTGTGGTGTGGGATGCCGCCCAGGCGCATGGCGCGGCCTGGAAGCAGCGGGATGTTGGTTCATTTGACGATTTTGTAGCCTACTCCTTCTATCCTTCCAAGAACATGTTTGTCGGCGAAGGTGGAATGGTGTGCACAAATAACGCAGAATATTACAAAAAAATGCGATCCATGCGCAGCCATGGTGAAACCGGCAAGTACTATCATACTGCTCTGGGATTCAACTACCGGATGACCGACGTGGAAGGGGCCATCGGGTGCAAACAGCTCGGCAGACTCGATGAGATGCTGGTCAAAAGAAGACTGAATGCGGAGAATCTGACCGCAGGCCTCGCGGACGTTGCCGGTCTTCGACCTCAGAAAGTCATCCCGGGAGGGGTGCATGCCTGGCACCAGTATTGCCTGCTGGTTGATCCGGGTGAATTTGGCTCCAACCGCGACTCTCTGTCTGAAAGACTTGAGGGAAAACGAATCGCCAGCGGGGTGCACTATCCACGAGGTCTACATCAACAGCCGGTCTTCGAAAAACTATATGGTCCATTAAAGCTTCCGGTTACGGAAAAAATAACTGAAACGATCCTGGCAATACCCGTACACCACGGTTTAACGCCGGATGACGTCAAAACTATCGTGGAGGCGATCAAAAAATGCCGCCGCTGAGCCTTGGCCCTTTGGTGGCGAGCAAGTGGAGCGGCGGGAGGGTTTAACCTGACGGGGTGCTGAAAAAGGATTGAAATTCACACTTTGCAGCAAAAATCCCGTGGGGCCGTCACCCCGACGAAGCCTGTCCCGGAAGTGTCCAGTCCGGGGGTCGGGGTCCAGTGTTTTGCTTTAAAAATCAGATAGTTCAAAAAAGCTCTGGATTCCGGCCTTCGAGACTGACGAAATCACCCGTCTTTTTAAGGCTCTTTTCCCACCAGAGAACCCTTTTCCAGCACCCCGCTGAAGCGGAGAAATCGATATCGAAATGAAGCTATTTGAAACCGTCAGGCAAGAGAGTCTGACAACCTGGTTGAAACGATGGGTATTCAATTTTTTCCCGGCTTACAGGGGAACCGGCGCATGGATCTGTTTTGTGTCCGGCGATTGGCAGGAAATACATATCAAACTCTCCTTGAAATGGACCACACGAAATTACGTGGGAACGGTTTTCGGCGGAAGCCTTTACGGAGCGCTTGATCCTATGTATATGGTCCAGCTGATCAACATCCTGAAGGGCAAGTATGTAGTATGGGACAAATCCGCCACTATTAAATTTATAAAGCCGGTAAAAGAAACGGTTATCGCCCGATTTCTAATTACGGACGAGCTGATCGAACAGATAAAAGAGAAGATTGAAAGCGATAAGGAATATGTTTTTGAATTTCCGGTTGAATTCCGGGATGACGCAGGGAAAACATACGTACAGGTGACCAAACAGATTTACGTGGCGGACAGGGAATATTACCGGCAAAAGCAGTTAGGGAAGGCTGAAGGGGATTAGGCTGAAGGGTGGGAAATGAAGGCTGAAGGCTGAGAAATGCAGGCTGAAGGCGGGAGGCCTTCTATGGTTCGAATTCGAATTGTCCGAGATACCTTTCAAGTTCTGTTCTGCGCTCCCCATCGAGCGATGGGCAATCATCGGGGTCTGTGCCTCCCTCTGCGACATGGGAAGCAAAGACCATACATGTTGGGTGACCGCACTCACCACAGTTAGTTTTGGGTAGCAGTCTCAGGATTTCGAGCATTTTTGGCTTTGGAGCACTTTCGAAACGGGGCTGAATTTCTCCCCGGCGTTCCCAGGTATCGTTGATTTTCTCCTGCAGCCATTCAATGATTTTTTCTCCCTCCGATTGGTCACTGGGGGCATTTATGCAGATTTCCCTCGGATGAATCACGACCAGCTTCCCATTTAGCATGATGGAAACGGAACGAGGGTCTTTGGTGTACTGAAAGCCCCCGAGAACACCATTCAGATAGGGAATCACCTCACTGATGTCCTGATTGAGATGGGCTATCAGGTCTAGCGGCTGGGCGNNGGCCTTCGGCCCGGCGCTGGGCAATCTGAAAGTGCTGTTTCGCCCGGCTGTACGCGCCACGGAAGGCTGAGCAAAACAGACCGACTTCGTTTTAAATATCCGCACGCCGCCCCATTCCTCTACCACTATGAAGTATAGCACTAAGAATTTTATATTTTAACCTCTTTGCGAAATTCTTTAGGCTGAAGGGGATTAGGCTGAAGGGGGGAGAAATGAATGATGAATGATGAATGCGGAGGACGGAGGACGGAGGACGGAGGGCCTTCGGCCCGGCGCTGGGCAATCTGAAAGTGCTGTTTCGCCCGGCTGTACGCGGCACCGCGAACCCCAGGGGGAGCCTGACCCGGTGTCAAATCAAGTTCTGTTCAGGACACTTTAAACATCGAGATGTTAGCTTGATACGACCCAATTCGAATTTCATGAGATCATAATCTTATGACATCACAATCAGACCCACGAAGCCGGCTTGTTCAATGTTGAGCCA
>OMSV01000115.1:0-1850 GCA_900290385.1 Syntrophobacter sp. SbD2
CCCTGCCAGTCGGTATTGGCGGCGATAAAGTGAACTCCCTCAAGTTCAGCGTTTATCATGTTGTTAATAGCATTGCCGCCACCGCCCCCTATTCCCAGAACGGTAATCTTGGCTCTGTTGCTGACTCCGGTTTGCTCCATCGTCATCTGCTCCATTGCGCGCTTCCCCCTCTTGGTCGCTTTCCTTTCCATAATCTCTCCGCATGAAAGCTCTCCCTAATCAAATCAGCCGGCCGTTACTCCGTTCAAACCGGCTCCAGATCAAGGGGTCCGTCCTTCCATTGGGTAAATCCGCCTAAATTCCTCACCCGCCCTCCTTCGGGAAAGGTGGCAGACTACCAAAAGTCCCTCCACCAACGTTTGATAGTTTCCAAAATTGATCCGACTTTGCTGTGCGAATCCCGCATCGGCATCCCGCCTCCGCGATCTTTTCCGTAAAGCAGAAGTCCGGCTGCCGTAGAGTAGATCGGGTTTTTCACTACGTCGCCCAGTCCTCCGAAATTGCATGGGACCCCGATTCTCACCGGCATGTCGAACACTCTTTCAGCAAGCTCGCGAATTCCCGGCAACAGCGAGACGCCGCCTGTAAGGACCACCCCGGCGTGCAAAGNNCTGACCCGCGCCTCGATGATCTGGGTGAGAATCGACTGGGCAAGCTGGCGCGGCTTTTGGCCGCCAACCGATCCGACCTCGATGAAGTCCTCCTGGTTGACCAGCTCAGCCAGGGCGCAGCCATACTTTTTCTTGATCTTTTCCGCCTCGTCCATCGCACACCGCAGGCCCACGGAGATATCCGAGGTAATATGGTTTCCACCCAGTCCGACAACAGTCGAATGCCGGATTGCATTGTTCTGGAAGACCGCTATCTCGCTTGTCCCCCCGCCTATGTCTATCAGAGCGACGCCAAGGTGCTTTTCGTCAGAGTCCAACACAGCGCCGCTTGAGGCCAACGACTCCAGAACAACGTCCTGAACTTGCAGTCCAGACCGCTCGCAGCATTTCATAATGTTTTGAACCGCGCTTGTCATCGCGGTAATGATGTGCACCTTTGCTTCCAGTCGAACTCCCGCCATTCCGATTGGATAGTGAATGCCGTTCTGGTCGTCTACAATATATTGCTGGGGCAGAACGTGCAGTATCTGTCTGTCGAAGGGAAGGGCTATCGTCTTTGCCGCGTCCAGAACTCTTGCCACGTCCGCCGACGTGACCTCACGGCTTTTTATGGCGATCACCCCGTGACTGTTCAAGCTCTGGACGTGGGTTCCGGCAACACCCGCGAAGACCGAAGAGATATTGCACCCGGCCATGAGCTCAGCTTCTTCGACCGCTTTTTTTATGGAATTGACCGTCTGGTCTATGTTTACGACGACGCCTCCCCTCAGCCCGGCCGATGGATAGGTCCCCACGCCTACTATATCCATCCCCTCCGTGGTGACTTCTCCGACCACGACGCAGACTTTGGTAGTTCCAAGGTCCAGACCGACNNCGATCAGTTCCTCTTTTTTTGCCATGGGGATCCTTTTAAACTCCCTTCAAGCCGAGTCTGTGCGGGGAAACAGGCGCAGTGCAGATGCACGATACCCGATCAGCCCGGCTGCTTTGCCCGCCCCTGACCCGGCTGGGGGACTGGAAATTGTCCCTCCAGATACGCCTTGCCCGGATAATCGAGATCGATCCGGGTCACAAGATCGGTCCAATCCCGCTCGTTCAGGGTATTTATCACCCTCCTGAGTTTTGTCATCTTTTGCTCGAATGCGCCCATCCCGATGTCTACCAACACGGCCCTTTCGCCAAAAACAAGGGTGAATCCGCTTGCGCTCCACCGGCATTCGTTTATGGCGGTTCCCGATA
>OMSV01000115.1:1860-3967 GCA_900290385.1 Syntrophobacter sp. SbD2
GCATTCGTTTATGGCGGTTCCCGATAGCCAGTTTTTGGAACTATCGATAGCCGCCAGGAGTTCCCTTATCTGTTCCAGGCTGCGGGCCGCAATAGGGTCTCCCTTATTGGGATTGGAGCCGCAAAGCCCGGTTATGAGGGGCAGCGTCCCCTTTTCATCCGGAGTCGCATCAGAAAACAGTATGCCGTCAAGGTCCATCTGCATATTCTTGTCGCCGCACTTGACAATGGCCGCAGGCTCGCGCTCAACTATCTCCACCGCCATGCGTCCGCTTAATTCGAGCCTCAGGGAAGCATCCCTGACCGCCGGGAGCTTTCTCAACCGCTCGGCAACCTGTTTGGTGTTGATGCTCAAGGTACATTGGCCTCTTTTCAGGCCCATCGCATTTAAAATGTCGCCCCGGTCGAGTTGTTTGATCCCGGTAATTCTTATTTCCTCCAGCTTGAGCCATTGTGCGCTGATCATCTCATGATAGAGCCGCGAAAGACCGGCGGCGAACAGAATTACAAAGC
This sequence comes from Syntrophobacter sp. SbD2, assembly GCA_900290385.1. Next base: position 2,373 of record OMSV01000115.1, read on the forward strand.
AAAATAAACTAAAAACGATCAAAAAATCATAAAAAGTGCGTAAATTCCCCTTAAGACGCCTGAAAGTGCCTTCTTCATACCTGTTTTTTCTCTTTTTCCTGGGTTTGATCATTGGGCCGGGTTTCTATAAAGCAATTCCAGTATACGAATTTCTCTTTCCAAACGCACGCCAAAAATTCCGTAAACTTCATTTTCTATCCTTTCTACCAACTCGATAATGTCCCTGGCGAGTGCGTGACCTCGATTGACGATCCAGTTCGCGTGTTTTCTTGAAACCTCGGCGTCCCCTATTCGATAGCCTTTGAGCCCGGCCTTTTCTATAAGAGATCCGGCGAACCTGCCCACAGGATTCTTGAAGATCGATCCTGCGGAGTGGAATCTCAGAGGCTGAGTCTGCCTGCGGTTTTTAATAATCTGCTCCACGCGCGCCTTCACGATGTCTGTGGAGCAAGTTCTGAGCTTGAAGCGTGCGCCCAGGACGATGCTGCTTTCCGGAATACCCATTGCGCGGTAGCCGGGGGTGAGTTGATCCCTGCGGATTGACCGCCTTTCGCCATTGGGGCCCAGCAGATCGATGTCAACAAGGGAGTCTGAGATGGCGCCCAAAGATGTTGATGCGTTCATCACGATTGCTCCACCCACCGTTGCGGGAATCCCGGCAAGCGATTCAAGCCCTTCCAGGCCATTTTCGATACAGTATCGGACAAGCTGTTGGAGCTTCGTTCCCGCCCCGGCGTAAAGGACCTTTTGACTTCCTGCCCTCTGCTCGCTGCGGAGCAATCTGTTGCATGCCAGGTGAAGCTGAATGACCGACATCTCCCAGGGGCCGTCCGGCGCCAGGACGTTGCTGCCTTCGCCAAGAACGATGAACGGAATGTCCAACTCCCGGATTGGCTCCAGAAGGGCAAAAAGCGCCTTTTCGCTTCGAGGGCGCGCAAGCAACCGCACCGGCCCTCCGACCCGGAAGGTGGTATGCCGGGCGAGCGGCTCATCCAGCCGAAATTCAACATCCGGGATCGATGCAAGAGCGGAGCTGATGTTCATTCGCGTTTTCCGCGATCTCCCTGGTGAACTATCGCCCATGCCCATCTCCACTTACTCACTCGGGCCTCGCTGCTCGAGGGTCTTGAGAAGCGATTCGCCAACCTGCAGGATGTTGCCGGCCCCAAGGGTCATAACCACGTCTCCGGGCTGCACAATCGAGAACAGTTTATCGTGCATCTCTTCCAAGGTCGGGCAGAAATGCAGATCGTTGCGCCCGTGCGCCGCTATTGCTTCGACGAGCGCCTGCCCCGTTACGCCGGGTATAGGGTTTTCGCTCGCCGCGTAAATCTCGGATATGAGCAGTGTGTCGCAATGATTAAAACACCTCGAAAACTGCTCCAGGAGGGCCTGAGTCCGGGTAAAGCGATGTGGTTGGAACGCTATTATCCGGCGGCGATCGGGGTAGCAGCCCTCGAGGGTTTCCAGGACCGCCCTGATTTCGGTCGGGTGGTGACCGTAGTCGTCCAGGACCAGCACGCCCCGGGCTTCTCCCTTTATTTGAAATCGGCGTTGGACGCCCGTCATGTCATGGAGCCCAGCCTGTACGGCGG
>OMSV01000160.1:0-2709 GCA_900290385.1 Syntrophobacter sp. SbD2
CATTGTCAGGAGCCTTTGTCCCATCTTTTAAAGCCACCGACGAAGTCGGTGGTCGTTTACTGACTCGTTGGAAATGGCCAAACATCTTAGCCTGTTACGTGTTACCTGTAAGAAGTTACAGCTGACTTTTGTCAGCTTTTGTTCCATAGGATCTCTAAGAGCATTAACAGAGGAGAGATCAATATCGAAATGGCATTAGATAAAACCAGTGTTAATAATAGAAATGAATATTATGATGTATGTATAAAGGAATGTTAGTTGACATCATGAGTTCAGTGTAAGCCTATTGGAACACAGAAACTGATGCCTGGCGGGATAATCGCCGTAGCAGCAATCATAGATTGCATAGACATTGAAATAAATAATTCCGTCTAAGGATGAGGTCTGACAATCAGGTCCAATTAGATATTGTGCGCGCATAAAGATGAGCATGGTGCTTTGCTGTAGTTGCTGGTAATATCAGCATAATAACAATTCAAGACTGTCTCCAGACTCTGCTTTTCTCTTTCATTGTTGGACCATCAAAGAATATGCGCTTTGCTTTATATGCATGAAGATCGGTGCATCGATCTGCCGAGGAGTCGGAAATGCAGGATGAAGCCAGGACCAAAGACCAACTCATAACTGAATTGAGAGCATTGCACAAACGTGTTGTTGAATTTGAGAAGGACAAAGGAGAATCAACCGGTCCCCCCGAGTTACGCAGGCGCGCGGAGAAAAGGCCAAAAGCCAGGCAGACTGAAACGGGCCGGTGCAAGACTAATGATGCAGAAAGGCTGCGCCACGAACTGGAGATCCATCAGATTGAACTGGAGATGCAAAATCATGAGCTTCGTAATGCCCTCGTTCAAATAGAAGAGTCCCGCACAAGGTACTCTGACCTCTACCCCCTAGTACTTCCTTGCGTCAGTCCGGGTAACATATTTTGTGTCGCTAACTCGCATGGGTGGCCTTTTTAGGGTACGAATCTAGTATCGCTAACTTACGCAAGTTAGTACTAGTGTCCTGAGTTAGTAATTCGTTGCATAAGTCCTGTACACACGGGCCGTCATTCCGGCGGAGGCCGGAATCCAGATATTTTCTATAATTTCGTCCAGTTCTGGACCCCGGCCTGCGCCGGGGTGACATGCATCAGGATGTCCTTCTATAGGCGCTAGTTATGTTGCGTATCTTTGACTCAGGACACTAGATTCCATGCGGGTTTGCAGCTCCCCAAGCTTTCCGAAAGTTCAAAACGCGTAGGCACACGACATATCTTTTTTAAGTTAACATGCCTTCGTAGTACATGCTAGTTAGGTAGGCATGTATCTTCGAACAACAAGACGCAAAAATAGAGATGGATCGGTGGTCGAGTACTACCAGCTTGCCCACAACGTCCGGCATTCCGAGACGGGAAATCCGGTCGCCGAGATTATCTACAATTTCGGGCGGGCAGATGAACTCGACCGGGATGACCTGGTGAGGCTTTGCCGGTCGATTGCCAGGGTCTGCGGCGTGGAGGTCCGTGATCCTCTGGATTATACGGATGGGACTCCGATTCCCATTGGCGAGCACCCCGCGGCCCTGCCTGAAGAGGTATCGCTCATCCAGACGCTTGAGTTGGGCGTTCCCTTTGTGGTCGAGGCGCTCTGGGAGCGACTGAAGCTCGGCCCCACATTGCGCAAGGTTATGGAAGAATCCGGAGGCGCCCCTTTACACGAAAGAGCCCTTCTTGCCATGGTTGCAAACCGGCTCTGCGAGCCCGACTCAAAGCTCGGTGTCTGGGACCGTTGGCTTCAAAAAGTCTACATGCCTTCGTGCAGCACCCTAAAGCTCTACCAGATGTATGAGGCAATGGACCTTCTGCATTGGAATTTTGTGTCTTCTCGCTTCTCATCGAAAGGGTGGCGGAACTCCAATGCAAGCAGCCCTGGCCGAACATCCGAAGGACGCTTTCCACTCTCCAGGCGACCGAGTTCCACACCCCCCAAAATCAATTCTTTCAGCGCAACGAGCCCACTTCAGAGCTGACCAGAATCCTCAAATCCCTAGAGATTCCAATCCCTAAGGCCGTTTTGGATATCCAATCGGCACCCTCTCGCGCGTAGGCACACGACAAATTTGACCACCTTATGCAAGTCACTAGATTTATAGCCATTTTATGATTGTGTTTGCCTACCCCGCAAAAACCCCGGTCAAAGACTGCCCCCTTGTTTGCCGGCACCGCCCTTCAGTCGATGTGCTGTTTCGCTCGGCCGCGCGTTATGCGGGCAAAAACGCGCTCGGCGTAATCATGACCGGCATGGGCGATGACGGCGCCACGGGTATGCATGAGCTAAAGCAGGCCGGGGCCTTCACTATAGCTCAAGATGAAAAATCATGCATCGTCTTCGGCATGCCCAACGAAGCTATCAAGCTCGGGGCGGTCGACAGGATACTGTCTCTTGGGGAAATTGCTCCGGAGATTCTTAGGGTCTGCAATCGTTGGTGATCAGACATGCCTGCTTTGCGCTCTCCGTCCGCTGTCCTCCGTCTTCCGTTCGACCATCAAGCTGCCTGCACTACAAAGCATTTCAAATATCTGGTCTCGGGCATGGCTAAAAGGGCCGGATGGTCGAGGGACTGGCCGCTGACCTGGAGCAAGCGGAGCTTTCTTCCGCTCGCCTGTCCGGCGGAGATCAGGGCTTCCCGGAAAAGCTCTTCGCTCATGTGGTAGGAGCAGGAACAGCT
>OMSV01000160.1:2719-7931 GCA_900290385.1 Syntrophobacter sp. SbD2
CCGAATCCATTGAGATCCGCGTTCCGGCGGGCCTGATCGACAGCGTCTGCAGACTGATCGACCCCAATCACTTCGGCTGCCCCTCCCGCAGCCGCCGAAAGGCCCCATGCTCCGTTGTAGCAGAAAAGATCGAGGACCCTTTTGCCTTTCATCCAACGTTTGGCGGCGTTTCTATTGTCGCGCTGGTCGAGATACATGCCGGTTTTCTGCCCGCCGAGCACGTCAACCAGGTAACGGGTCCCGTCAATGCAAATGGGGACATCGCCGGTCAGACTTCCGCAGGCTACCCCTTTTTCCGGCGCAAGGCCTTCAAGGGCGCGAGAGGGCGAATCATTTCGAAATACCAGCGCAGCAGGCCTGAAAAGATCGAGCAGCAGTTGCCTGATTAACTCCTCCATGCCGGCCATGCCAACCGTGCCGGCCTGGTAGACGACAACGTCTCCATAGCGGTCGACCACAAGGCCCGGAAGGCGATCCGATTCGCCAAAGACGACCCGATAGCTTTCGGCCCCTGGGTAAAGGAATTGGCGAAGATTTGCCGCCTCAAGCAGCGTCTGGCGTAAGAATTTCTCATCGGGCTTTTTGCCGGGAGGGCAAACGAGGCGTACCGCGATAAGCGATGCAGGGTTGATATAGCCGGCCCCGAGCGAGACCCCCTTTGCAGTGAGCACCTCGACCCAGCTTCCGGGCTCAAAATCATGGACCGGATCGGCTATCTCGTTGCTGAATACCCATCGATGACCACGGAGAATGCGCCGCTCGTGCCCGGGATGCAGGGTTAAGGTTTTCATGGTTGGTTTTTCCACAAAAGTTCACTGCCGAAAATGCGAATGGGGGGATCGCGGTATTACCCGCCCGCCTGTTTACCCACCATGGGTTCGACCTCAATAAGGGCTTGTTCACGGACAAGCCCTAAATAAAAAAGCGCTCCGCGAAGAGCGCCCGGCTGCGGCAGGACCGCTTTTGAGCATTACGCCCCGGCTTTTACGGAGTCCAGCAGTATGTAGTAATCCTCATAAGTATCGGCCGCACTTTGGATTAATTCATAGAGGTCGTCGAGGTCCATATTCAAGACAGCGTCCTTGTCAGGCGACTCCTCTTTCAATTCGATCCAGATCCAGTCGAGAAGCATTTCTTCCGGATCGCTGTAACCTTCTTCACGTCTATCGAGGCTGCCGTCGCGAATTTTTTGTGAAACCTTCTTAAGGGCCGCCCTGACAAATTCTTTCATATCCATTCAACACCCCCCTCTATGCAGACGTCCTGTTCCCAACAGGAAAGCAAACGGTTGGAAGCTTTTTAAAAATGCATTTCAGCCGGGACAAAATAGCTCATTAGCGCCATGCGTTCAACCCTATTTATCCGTTCATGAACAGGCCACGCGCCGCCGGCGCTCCAACTCTTTTCTTGTACAATTTACAACCACTTAATATAATTACGGGCTAAAATGCAAAATAGGCGTTTTGAACGATAAGTCTTCATTTTTGCACAAATCCAATTCTTTGGACAGGGGACCGTTTTTATGGCCGAGAAGCAGTACCTGATAGATTCCATCAATGTCGACAACTCCTGGCGCCTTTTCAAAATCCTGGCGGAGTTCGTCGATGGTTTCGAAACCCTGGGCGATCTTTACCCGGCTGTCACTATTTTCGGATCGGCTCGAGCAAAGCCCGGCGATGAGANNCAAGGGCGCAAAGCAAGGGGGCTCCAAATCGGTTGGGCTCAATATCGAACTTCCGCTCGAGCAATCCCCGAACCCTTATTCCACGCTAAAGCTCAATTTCAAGTACTTTTTCGTCCGCAAGGTGATGTTTGTCAAATACGCCCAGGCCTACATCGGGATGCCGGGCGGCTTCGGGACAATGGATGAAATCTTCGAGGCGCTCACCCTGATCCAAACCAATCGCATAAAGCCTTTTCCAGTGGTCCTGGTTGGAACTCAATACTGGACGGGCCTCATGGAATGGATTCGCAACAACCTTCTTGGCGGCAAATACATTTCGCCGGAGGATCTCGATTTGGTTACGATTCTGGATGATCCTGACGAAGTAGTTCACACGATCAAAAAATATGTAATCGTCTGATTGAGGGGGGCCTGTTTCAAATGCCGATCTACGAATACCGGTGCAGGAAATGCCAACGAAAATTCGAGAAAATAACCTTTCGGGTGTCCGAGGAGGTCCCGGCCGAGTGCAGCCACTGCGGCAGCATCGAGGTAGCGCGGGTCCCATCTCGAGTCAGGGTCCGGCTGTCCGAAGAGACCAGAATGGAGCGCCTGGCCGATCCATCCCGTTTTTCAGGTCTTGATGAAGACGATCCGAAGAATATGGCGAGATGGATGAAGTCCATGAGCAAGGAGATGGGAGACGACATGGAGGAGGACTTCGACGTGGACGCCATGATGGATGAGGCAATGGCGGAAAAAGAAGGCGCAGAGGGTGGGGGCGATGAATGAAGATGACCGGAGCCCGGGTTTTTCCCACGGGCCGGTTTCCTCTTTCAGGTGGCGGACTGGTGCGGAGCACAAGGGTCTGAGCCTGGGCGAGGCTGTTTCCGATTACCTCAGGGTCGCCAAAGAGGAGGCGGCCGGCCTGATCGACTTCGGATCGGTTTATGTCGGGGGCCGGATAGAGCGCAATCCTTCGATGATACTTTCCGGGGACGAGGAGATTTCTGCTGCCATTGCTGCTTACGGAACCCGCAGGTTCTACGAAATCGATCCGGCCCGCGTAATCTTGCGCGACCGCTTTATTCTGGGATATGACAAGGAAGCCGGTATTCCAAGCCAACAGACCCCATACGACGCCTACAACAATGTTTTCGCGGCCTTGTTGCGCCATCTCGCAAGGCAGGAAAACACGGACTGCTACGCGGCCCTGCACAACAGGCTCGACAGGGAAACGAGCGGCGTTTTGCTGTTTGCGCTCGAAAAGAAGGTAAATGTGCCCCTAGGCAGGGCTTTCCAGCAAAGGCGCGTAAAAAAGGAATATCTCGTATGGGTCGAGGGCGTCCCGAAAAATGATTCGTGGACATCTGAGCGCGAAATTGGAAAAATCGGCGGCAAATACACGGCGGTGAGCAAAGGCGAAGGCAGGAAAGCCCAAACCCATTTCAGTGTATTGCGCCGGGAAGCGGGCCGCACGCTCGTATTGGCCAGCCCCCTCACCGGCAGGACCCACCAGATAAGGATTCACCTGGCCGAAGCCGGGCATCCGGCAGCGGGCGACCGGGCCTACGGCGCAAAACCGGACAGGCGTCTATACCTGCACGCCTGGCGGCTCATGTTGAAACATCCCGTCTCAGGGGAGCATCTTTGCCTTGAAGCTCCTGTACCCGCCGATTGGCCGGCTGTCTAGTGTCCTGAGTCAAAGATCCACTACATAAGTCCCGAGTACTTAGGCCGTCATTCCGGCGGGGCCTGTCCCGGAGGTGTCCAGTCGGGGAGCCGGAATCCAGTATTTTTAATAAAATCCAACCACTTCGGGACCCCGGCGAACCCTGCCCCGGAAGTGTCTAGTCCGGGGGCCGGGGTGACGTAGGTGTTTGCTCAATTCCCAAGCTTGAATTAGGTTATGAATTTTAGACTCAGGACACTAGCAAAACTTCACCTCGCCGCGAACGGTCGTTCATCCCACACCCGTCAGGCCATGGTTTTTCCCGGTGGAGTGAACGACGGTTCGGGATTGCCGGCCAATTGAAGCTGAGGATCAATTTCAAAAAGGCGGTGTCCCTCAATTGCCCTCAGTATCAAACCTCCAGCCATATCTCCCGCTTTTTCCGAGAAATCACATGCCCGCTTTACAAAAAGAAGCCGGCAGATATCCTGAGCCCCTGAGGACTGAAAAGCTCAGCACATCCGTATCATACTTTTTATGCAAGGTCCCTCCGGTCAGATTCCACCTTCTGGCAAGGAATATTGATTTGCATAATCTGTGAAAAAATGGTGTATTCATAGGCGGTGAGCCGTTTAGGGCTACGTTTGAAGACCTTCTTCTACATGGTTGTCACTGCTTACGCCATTCAGGGCGAACCATCAAACACACGCTACAAAGGATGAGCATGCGCACGCAAAAGCTAAGGGTCTTGATCGCGAAGTTTGGCGAGGGCTATTTCTACCAGGTCGACCTCGCGGGGGAGCGGAACTTCATCCTGCCGATTCCCAGCGTGATGCGCCGGTGATTTCGATGGCTCGCGCCTTCTGGATGCATCGTCCGGCAGCGCTCGCGGCCATTCGTCTTGTGCCCTGTTATTAAACCGAGCAGGTGAGAAGTGGCACAGCCAAGCAAAGAAAAAGGTAAGATGAGTGAGGGGTTCCTTTGCGGTAATCCTGCAGCAGCCCCTTTCAAGGATCTTGACGATTTCTACAACAGGGGACAGCTTGTCCACCTTGAAGAGTTCTTTGTCTATGAGCCGGAGGAGTTGATAACAAAAATACTTGTTCCAGTTAAGGAACCCGACTACTCCCGAGCTTCAATCGAGGATGCCTTGAACGCACTAGAGCTCACACCGGATCCCGATTTTGTCGGGAAGCTCATTCTGGCAGATCACGTCCATCCAATGACGCCATGGCTTCAGCAAACTCAAGGAATGGTGGTTATGGGTGAGAGCTCAGAGGACGGAGTGATTGTGCTTTATCGGCCAAGTTCCAGCAGCATCCGGCAAAGCATTGTACACGAATGGTGCAATTTGCTGAGAATTTACCACTCTAATATAAGCGAGTTTTTTTCACTCACAGCGACTCTGGAGGATTTCATCGATCTTGAAACAGGAAAGGTAATTGATGACCAAAGGATCGCATGGAACACTCTGGGCTGCCTTTTGATAAGAGAACAGGAAGAAACCGTGTTTTCTCTCTGCGTGCGTTTTCCACTCAAAGCCGCCATATTGGGGAGAGCACTCGTGAAGTCGATGCTTGCTGTCTCCGATTTCAGACGTACGGCCAGATTTCAATTCTTTCTTGATAGAGCAACGTTTATCGATTTTTCAGCAAGTAAAGTCGGCTTCGACGCCTTGAAAAAATTCCCTGACTGGACCAGCACAACAGAAAAGCTGATTGAGTTTTTGGGCGAGCAGGATCTCTTGAGGTCAATTCGCGGAATTTCGGGATAGTCATCATAATCTCGAAATTCAATGGAAACCGATTATAACCGATCCCGGGCATATTCGGGTCGGATTCCTGCCATTTCGTGGCAGTTTCAGGCTATATCGCCGG
>OMSV01000146.1:0-3270 GCA_900290385.1 Syntrophobacter sp. SbD2
AGCCGACCTCCATCGGGCCGGGACGCAATTGAATATGCCCTGCAACCTTTCGTTCGAGCCAGACAAGGAAAAGCGCGTTCAGCGACGCAAAACCCAACACGATCAAAAGGCCCAAAATCAACCGGAACCATTCAGAACCCAACAAGCCCTCGGACAATTCTTCATCCTCCCAAAAAAGACTTAACTGCAGCCGGCGGCTTAAGCTGCCTCACAATTATCTGTCGATTTCCGGAATAACCACATCGATGCTGCCCAGAATTGAAATTGCGTCGGCAACGAGCGTCCCGGGCAGCACCTCGTTTAAAACATTCAAATTGCCAAAGCTTGGAACGCGGATATGGCACCGATACGGACCGGGGCTGCCGTCGCTTACCAGGTAAAAGGCGCTGAGACCTCGGGCGCTTTCGAAGGCAGCATAGACTTCACCTTTAGGAGGGCCGAGCTTCTGCGGGACCTTCTTGGTAAGGAAGTCGCCCCCCGGGAGCTGATCCAGGGCCTGATCGATTATACGACAACTCTGCTGCATCTCCTTGAAGCGCACATTATATCTATCCAGAGCATCGCCACTTGACCCTGTCGGGACCTCAAAATCAAGCCTGTCATACACCTCGTAGGGTTCGCTTCTGCGAACGTCGAAACCAACCCCGCAAGCGCGCAGATTCGGTCCGGTAACTCCGTACTGACGGGCAAGCTCCTCGTCAATAATACCGACGCCCCTGGTGCGGTGTATGAAGATTATATTCTTGGTCACCAGGTCGTCGTAATCGGCCCAGCGAGTCTCCATCCGCTTGAGGAAAGCACGGGTCATGTCGATGAATTTGTAGTCCACATCACGCGTGACTCCACCGAAGCGGCAATACGAGTAAGTAAGCCTTGAACCGCTCACCGAGTCCAGGATATCCAGAATTTGCTCGCGGTCGTCGAATGCGTACAGGAAGGGCGTAAAACCACCCAGGTCCATAATGTATGTTCCGAACCAGAGCAGGTGGCTCGATATGCGATTGAGCTCCGAGGCGATCACTCGAATATATTTCGCGCGCTCCGGGACCTCGATCCCGGCAAGTTTTTCGACCGCCAGGACGAATCCATGATTGAAGAGCATCCCGGAAAGGTAATCCAATCTGCTTGCGTTGGGGAGAAACTGCTTATACTGCCGGTTTTCTCCCATCTTCTCGTGGCCGCGGTGGCCGTATCCGATGACCGGGTCGGCTTTGACAATATATTCGCCGTCCAGGTCCAGAAGGATCCTGAGCACACCGTGCGTGCTGGGATGCTGCGGTCCGAGGTTTAATGTGTAAATTCTTCGATATTCCTCAGTTCTCTCTTGTTCAGCCATAAATCTCTTCTCGCTTATGGTATGCGCTGACTTTGCCGAAGGTCTTCCTCAGCGGGTGATAGTCCGCGTCTTCAGGAAGCAGCAACGCCCTCAAGTCAGTATTTCCGGAAAAGCTGATTCCGAAAAAGTCATGTACCTCGCGTTCGAGCCAACCCGCGCCGCGAAAGATATCACAAATCGAGGCAACCACCTGGTCGTGGCCGCAGAGCACCCTTACCACCAGCCGCGATTTTGGTTCATAGCAGTTGAAGTGGTAGACCAGTTCAAAGGTGTCCTCAAAATCCAGCGCCGTTATGGACTCCAGGAAAAAACCAGCGCTCCCGAACGCCTTTGCCGCATCCCTGATGCCCGAGATCGGCACATCTATGGACCACAGGGCCCCTGTCAGTCCTGTCTCGTCCCGTTTAAGAGGCGCGTCCGGGAACTTCTCGAGCATTATTGCTTCCAATTCCTTTACTTTCATTTCAGTTTACGCCTCCGAGACTCTTTTGAAGCGGCGCAGCAGGTTCCTTTTCTCACCGCGGGTGAGCTTATCCTCAAGAGCGAGCAGCCCCTGAATGAGAGCTTCGGGCCGGGGAGGACACCCTGGAATTACGATGTCCACAGGGACGATAAGATGGGCCCCCGGCACTATCGCATACTGCTCCTCATACTCGAAAGGACCGCCGGAAATGGCGCAGTTTCCCATCGCAATGCACCATTTCGGATTGGGCATCTGGTCCCAAAGCATTTCAATGGCAACGATCATGACATCGGATTGGCGCTGCGAGGGCCTGAAGACACCTGCCCCAAAACGGTCCAGGTCGAAGCGCGAAGCCCCGGCGGCCATCATCTCGATCGCGCAGCACGCCAGGCCGAACGTCATTGGCCACAGAGAATTGGCGCGCGCAAGATTAAAAATATCGTCAAGGAGAGCGAATTGAACAATCGGACCGCCCGGTTCTCTCACCTTCTTTTCCATTCAAATACTCCTTTGCGCCAGGCGTAGACAATCGCCAGCGACAAAATTCCCACGAAAATTATCACTTCGATCAGGTCACGGAAACCGTATTTGCCATAGGCCAGCGCCACAGGGAAGAGATAGAGCACGTCGACGTCGAAGGCGAGGAAGATAAGGGCGTAGATGTAATAGACGACCGTGAACTGGATCCACGCGCTGCCGATGGTTTCCATGCCGCTCTCGTAGGTCGCTTCGCGCAGCGCTCCCCGGCCCCTCCTGGCAACCAGAACGGAAACGATAAGGGGAACGACCGCAAAGACAAGCCCGGCAACCAAATACAGCGTCACTGCCAAAAAGTCGGTCATAAGGTTTGGGGAGGTCACAAGCCATTCTCCTACGGCTCAAAAACAAAACTGGTGAACCGGTTACCTGGGATAGGATGGTTTTTGTGCTGCGGGTCAGAAAGTAGTACAGGAATCACAGCGTGGAAATCTGAGGGCCGCTATAATGCACAGCAATAAATTTTTATGTCATGCCTTGCACAAAATGTCATGCCAAAATCGAACGGCCAGCACCTGGTAATCATCTTCCGGCAGAAATTTAATTTAATGGATAACACTTAGCACATCTTTGCCACACTGCTGATTTACCAGGATAAATTCGGATAAAGGCTGGCCCGCCTGTTCAAAACGGACAGATAGATAACAGATTTTACAAGCTTATGCACGCAATTTTTGAATGATTCTTTCAGTTTCTATATGATATTTTCGTTTGGATTTTCGCATATCTTCCTAGGAGGAAACAATGCTGGTCCTTAGCGCCAAGGAAATGGCCGGACTCGATGAGCAGACCATTCACGACATCGGAATCCCCGGAATCGTTCTGATGGAAAACGCCGCACAGGGCGCCGCCGCTTTTTTCCTGCGGGTGGTCCCAGACCTGGCCGACAGGCAGATCGCGGTGGTGGCCGGAAGCGGGAACAATGCCGGGGACG
>OMSV01000146.1:3280-10753 GCA_900290385.1 Syntrophobacter sp. SbD2
GAACAATGCCGGGGACGGTTTCGCGCTGGCCAGAATTTATCATTCGAAAGGGGCGCAGGTAAGGGTCGTATGCCTTCGTTCTCCCCTGAAGTTGAGCGGAGATGCGCTGACAAACTTCAAGATTCTCGAAAAGATCGGCATTCCCATAACAGTATGGAAGGATGCGGAAGATTTTGATGCGCAATGGGAACCGATCGGCAAGAGCGGCGCGATTATCGACGCCATTCTTGGGACCGGGCTCAAGAGCGCAGTGAAGGGTCTGTACCGTGACATAATCGAGAAAATAAACGGGCTTGACGTTCCGGTCCTGGCGGTCGATGTTCCGTCCGGACTTGACGCCACAACAGGCCAGCCTCTTGGCGCCGCCATCAAGGCCACCGCCACGGCCACCTTCGGTTTTCTAAAAATCGGCTGCCTGATAGAGAGAGGGCCCGAACTGGCCGGGCAGGTCGAAGTTATAGACATTGGAATTCCGCCCGGCCTTGTCCGGTCCGCAACCATTGAGCGCTATTGGCTCACCGGCCAACTCCTTTCATCGTGGATTGAGCCGCGTCATCCCACAACACACAAAGGACAAGCCGGACACGTGTGCGTTCTATCGGGCTCCCAGGGGAAAACCGGGGCTGCCGCTCTCGTGTGCCTGGGGGCCGCAAGAGCGGGAGCGGGCCTTGTGACGCTCTTTATTCCGGAAAGTCTTAATCCGATTCTGGAGGTAAAGCTGACGGAGGCTATGACCTTTCCCATTGCTGAAACTTCTGAGAAAACCCCCTCTCCCGCCGCAGTTCGTCAAATTCTTCTTTTCCTGCAAGACAAGCAGGCCCTGGCGATGGGTCCGGGAATTTCGACGAATGAGGATACGGCGGCTCTGGTCAAAGAACTGCTGGTGGAGGCGCGTTGCCCCATAGTGCTGGACGCCGACGCAATTACTGCGGTATCTGAAGATCCCGCCATCCTCCGCAAGGCGAAGGTTCCTCTCGTGCTCACGCCTCATCCGGGTGAGATGGCGCGAATCTGTCACCGCAACGTATCGGATGTCCAGCGCAACCGGCTCGAATCCGCATCGAGCTTCAGCAAAGAGTACGGTGTGGTGCTGGTCCTCAAAGGCTATCGGACTGTCATTGCAGCCCCGGATGGAAAACTCGCGATAAACAGCACGGGAAATCCCGCAATGGCCAGCGGAGGAACGGGAGACACTCTCACAGGAATTATCGCCGGTTTGCTTGCCCAGGGATTCGATCCTTTTCAGGCTGCCTGCCTGGGAGTATATGTACACGGGGCCGCATGCGACCGGATATTCGGTGGGGTATCGAGCAGGGGGCTTCTGGCAACGGACATGCTGGACGAAGTCCCCGCTGTATTGGGCTTTCTCGAAGGCGGCGGGGCCGCAGCCAAAATCTCTTCGCTCCACGAGGCGAGCACCCGAGCCTTGGTCCTCGGCAATGGGGAACTGGAACTATGATATGAAAGAATTCCTCTTCACTTCCCCCGGCGAATACTGCTCTTTGCTCCTTGGCCAAACAATAGGCGAGTTGCTTGTGGCCGGTGATATCCTTGCGCTCTGGGGGGAACTCGGCTCGGGCAAAACGCTTTTTGCGCAGGGAATTGCCATAGGGCTTGGTATTGCTCCTGAAGTAAGGGTAACCAGCCCGACATTTACCATCATAAACGAGTACTCGGGGCGTCTTCATCTCTACCACCTGGATCTTTACCGGATTTCCACCCCCGATGAGCTTGAGACGCTACCCTGGAAGGAATCTCTATTCGGGGACGGGGTGGCGGTAATCGAATGGCCTCACAGGCTTGGACGGCTTCTCCCCTCCAAGAGGTTTGACATAAAGTTTTCGATCGACGGTGAAGAAAATCGCGCAATTCTGCTCCGCTGGCGCGGGAGGAAAAACCGAGCTCGAATGGCAAAATGGGTGGAAAAACTTCGGAGCGTGCAGCTTGAGGCAGTGTGCGCCAAATGTTAACCGGCAACTTCGATCCTGCGGATTTTACCGTCCCGCCCTGTCGTGATGAGCGAGGCGATGACCTGCGGAGGTGAACGCCAGGGCGCAGCGAAGGAACGCCGGCCCTTGAGATGAATCAAGCTGATTTACATGCGGAGGCAAAAAAATGCTAAGGCGTCTGTTATTCTCAGCAGCCGTAACGTTGTTCCTGTTGTCAGTCTCTTTACCTGCTCGAGCAGTCGAAGTCCCCTCATTCATACAGGTCGGAAAAAGCTATTTGATGTACTGGGCCGGGGGCAACGCCGGCGGCTACACTGTCCGGGAGATAGATAAGAGCGGCTGGATAAAAGTGAGTGGGTCATCCAACGATATAGTGTGGATTAATCTTGAACATGTTATCAAGATACAGCCCCTGAAATAGTCTTGAATTCCATAGAATTGCTCTGGCTAGTCGAACTTCACCGGCTCCTCCGGGCGATCCATCTCCCGTGGGAACTCGGTGAACGGAAACGGGCGGGTGTTGTCGTTCAGGGTTGTGTATCGTATGAGCCTGTAGACATAGACTGCCGCCTTGTTCGAGAGGGAGCGCAGCGGTTCGCTGGAGCTCCTGGTTATGAGGAGCACCACGTACTGGATCAAGACCATCATTTGGATTAAGAAGTGCATTACGCTCAGTATCACAAGAAAAAGAAGCGTATAAATAAGCCTGATCCCAATTTTTCCTCGAGGAATACCGCCTTGTGACATTTCGTCCATTTATCTCCTTCGCAAAGTCTGTTTAAAATGAATCAGATTATCGTTGGAGTCATTCATCCTTTGGCCCCCAGTCGCGACTGGTGACCATCGCAAATTTCGCGTCTAAACCGAGACTTCGCCCGGCATCGAAAAGAGCGAAGGTAACTTGAATGACTATCAGAAAGAAATACGTCCAGGGCCATTCATAAGGGGCCCGGTAAAGCCCGAGCCACATATTGACAGCCATCAGCGCCCCAAGGGCCGCGCCCACGCGAGTGAAAAGACCCAATATCAGCGACGTTGCTATAAAGACTTCGACAGCGTACACAAAGGGTGCGAAAACACTCAGGTTAGGCAGGACTATTTCCTTCACGAATTCAGCTTGGGTGCTGAAAGAGGCGTTATTTACCATTTCCGTCATCCAGTGCCTCAATCCGCTGTCCTGCATGCCGGGCAGGTCCGTGTAATAAAGCGGCGGCTTCAAAAATGTTTGCTGCCACCACATACCTCCCACAATTATGCGTGCTATGCACATCCATACGTCTTTTACCGTGCGCTGCCTCGAGTCAATGACGAACATATGGACGGCGACAGCAGATCCCCCCAGGAGAAGAAGCCAAAAAAGATAGGTGGGCCAGCCTCCGCTGACAAGAAACTCGCAAGTATCCAAAAAAGGGTCGGTTTTCATCCTCTCCTCCCCCATCGTTCAACATTGGCAGCCTGCATGCCAATTACGTGACTGGATCACCCCCGGACGCGATGCTCTCTGCGTTATGAAAAAGTCCGCAAAGCCTGAAGCTCACCGAGCAGATGAGACTACCCGCCAAACCCGGGCACAGCGGATATATCGCTCTTTTTCCACGCATATGGCTTGAGACTATACCAGCTTTCATAACGATTCACCAGACACAGAGAACACAGCTCGGCCAAGGCGGCAACCAAAGAGCGAAAAGCATATCACGCGGAGACGCGGAGACGCAGAGATGCTGAGGAAAGGAATTCATCTTAACCATAGCACCTCTGCGCCCTCTGCGCCCTCTGCGCCTCTGCGGTGGAATGGTTCTGCGGTGGAATGGTTCTGCGGTGGAATGGTTCTGCGCTGAAAAGATTCAACCGTTCAGGACTACGATCGGCAGTCCGGGCTCTACATGCCTGCAAAGCTTTGCCTTTTCATCCTTTGTCTGCACGAATACAAATCCCTTATCAGGTTTTATTTCACCGAGCGTCAGGCTGCCCCGCAAACGCCACTCGCGCTCGTGTCTCCACGATGCGGACGGGTCGGAACGGCTCACCTGAAAACGATACCTTTCGGATTCGACGAGCCGGGAATAGACCAGTTCACTGCCATATATGGCGGGCTTTGCTCCCGGATTCGACGAGCCGGGAATAGACCAGTTCACTGCCATATATGGCGGGCTTTGCTCCCAGAGAACGCAAAATATCCCGCCGGACCGCAACCCCGTAGGGTTCTACCGTCCACCTGACTAGCGCCCGGTTCCACTTTCGCATTACAACAAGCTCCTGCGGGGGATGAGAACTCCAGCAAATCACCGCCGCCCGGCCGCGAACCATCCGGGACGACGCCCGAACCAGCCCGTCCTGTATAATCCTGATGAGGGTTTCCAGGGCCGAGTGTCCTGAGAGGGGATGTCCGTCAAGCAGATCGAGCAGATATCGATGGTAACTCTGGCCCGGCCATGGGCCTCCACATGCCCTGGTATAGTGGAAGAGATAATCACTCCAGGCGATATCGTCGTGCTGGGAAGAGCGGTAAAATCCAAGTGGTCTCCCTTTAGAAAAGCGCGGTGAATTTTCCTTTGCGGGACACTGAGTTTCACCTGGGTCTGCGGCGGGCGAATACTGGGTTCGAGGGAGCTTGAATCCGTGTGCGTGCCCTGAGAATTTTGTTAGAAGGGTGCGATTTCCCGTGTTCGAAGCGTTGGTCTTTTCGGGTTCGAAAACGAACTGTCGCCGGGGTGATTTTGCCTGGATTTCCTCCAGGGCCGCCAGGAGGTTTCCGCGAGACCGGATTTCCAGCACGAGATGAAAATCCGCCAGTGCGCCAAGAATCCGGTCGCGGCAGATGGGGGCTTGCCTTTTGGAACATGTGAGGGTCTCGGCCATACACGTAAATACCGGAACGCTGCGAGCGTTTCCCCCGTATATTTTCAACAGTTCCCGGTCCACCTTCAGAAGAGGCAAAGGCGCAACCAGGAGTTGAACCAATCCGGAACGCAGGGCCTGCGCGCCCGCCAGATCGTAGGTGAGCGTTCCCATGCTGCCCGCAAGTCCTATTTCCCCGGGGTCTAAATTGCGGAAAAAGAAGCACAGCGCCTCGAGCCAGTTTGAATCAGGGGAAACGAGCCTCGGTTTTCGGGAATTGAATACTGCAAGTAGAGGCAGACCGGAGTTCAGACCGCCTTTGCCAAAAAGGACGGCGGGGCAGCACGCCGCTCCTGATTGAGGGGGCGCCTCCAGGTTGATCGGACCGAGAAACGGGGCGCCCCACCTGAACACTTTTATTCCCTTTTCAACGAACTCATCCGCCTGTTTCCGGCAATTATCCCACAGGCTTGCATTAAGGGCCGGAAAGGCTTCCTGCACCCACGAACGCAAATCACTTTCGGTTCGAACTCCAGCGCCGGCCAACCGGTTAAACCGGCAGTGCTGTTCCACGCCCTGGATTTTTAACCGCCCCATTAAACCGCTCGCGGCGAGAACGCAATAAGAGGTTTGGACATCCAGTTGAATAATGGGCTTAAGACGGATTGAGGAATTGGGGGATTTAGGGATTGAGGGATTTGGGGATTTCACTCTTCACTCTTCGTCGCGAAGCGACAGAACCAATAGGAATTATTTTTTTCTGCTCTCTGCTCCTTGCTCCTTGCTCCCCGCTCCCCGCTCCCCGCTCCCTGCTCCCTGTGCTCCCCGCTTCCTGCTCACTGCTTCCTGCTCACTGCTCACCGTTCACTATTCTCAAACCGCCCGGCTGATCTTCACCGCGCAAAGCTTTCCGCACATGCTGCAGCCCTCGCGGTCCTCGGTTACCTGGAGGCGCGCTTTTACGAGTTCCGGGTCGATGGCTTCACGGGCCATTGCGTCCCAATCCAGGTTGCTCCGGGCGATCGACATGCGCCTGTCGGCCTCGACGGCCCCCGGAAGTCCTTTGGCGATATCCGCTATATGGCCGGCGATCCGGGCGGCCATAACCCCCTGGTACACGTCATCGGCGTTGGGAAGTCCAAGGTGTTCGGCAGGGGTCACATAGCAGAGATAATCCGCTCCGGCAGCCCCGGCAATCGCGCCTCCTATGGCGGCGGTAATGTGGTCGTAGCCTGCCGCAATGTCGGTCGGAAGCGGCCCGAGAATATAAAAGGGAGCGCCGTCGCACAACCTCTTCTGGAGCATGACGTTGGCGGTAATCTGGTTAAGGGGCACGTGCCCCGGCCCTTCGATCATCACCTGCACGTTTCTTTTGCGCGCCCTTCTTGCCAGCTCTCCAAGGGTCATCAGCTCTTCCAACTGAGGCCCGTCCGTAGCGTCCAGGATCGCGCCGGGCCGAAATCCGTCCCCGAGGCTAAGAGTAACGTCATACTTGTATGCAATGCTCAGCAGGTCGTCATAGTACTCATAGAGCGGGTTTTGTTTCCCGTTTTTGCGCATCCAGGCCATGTGAATGGAGCCACCCCGGCTCACGCAGGGCATGATGCGCTCGTAGGTTTCGAGTTTTTTTACGGAATCCAGTGTCACCCCGCAATGCACCGTGATGTAGTCAAGGCCCTGGGCGCACTGCCGCTCGATGCTTCTCAGAAGTTCGTCCGCATCCATTGTATCGAGCGCCTGATGCCGTTGAACCATCTCTGTAGCCACCCCATAAATCGGCACCGCTCCAACGATGACCGGCGAGTTCTTCAGGAAAAAACTCCTGAAGGCCTCCAGGTCCTTGCCGGTGGAAAGGTCCATTATGGAATCGGTCCCGGCCCGCAGGGCCGCCTCGAGCTTTTCCTTCTCAAAATCCATGGAACAGCGCTCGCCGCTGGTCCCAAGGTTGGCGTTGACTTTAGTCTTGAGGTTTTTACCGATTGCCCTTAGCTCGGGAAACGAATGATTTATATTCCTGGGCAGAACAGCCAGTCCTTCGGCAATCAGTTCCCGCAGTTGCTCTGCGGAGACCGGCTCGTTTTCGGCGGCTTTTTTCATTTCTTCTGTGATTATGCCTGCTCTGGCAGCTTCGAGCTGCGTCGCCATCACGTTCTCCTCGTAGTAAGGTGCGATATCCTGAAAATGAACTAGTGCAGCGTCAACTAAGTTCCTATAGGTAAGGTCCTATAATCCGTCATTCCGGCGAAGGCCGGAATCCAGAGTCTCTTCAGTTGGTTAAAAGCACTGGACCCCGGCTTTTCGCCGGGGTGACGATTCCTTGCAACATGTCATAACTTAGTTGACAATGTACTAGTGCAGCGTCAACTAAGTTCCTATAGGTAAGGACCTATAATCCGTCATTCCGGCGAAGGCCGGAATCCAGAGTCTTTTCAGTTGGTTAAAAGCACTGGACCCCGGCTTTTCGCCGGGGTGACGATTCCTTGCAACATGTCATAACTTAGTTGACGCTGCATTAGTGTCCATCCGGAAACTCCGGGACAAATTCCACGCCCCGCGAGGTTTCTGTTCGAAAAGGAGGCTTAATTTGGTCATTCCGCTCACCGCCTTTAGGCGGAAGATTTTCGTCATGGCAAGGAAATCGAGGGGTTGCGCGGAGGCGTACATGGGTACGCCGCACAAGCAAGCC
>OMSV01000147.1 GCA_900290385.1 Syntrophobacter sp. SbD2
TTTTTTGAGGCTCCCGTTTGCCGACAGAAGGTAGGTAGGCGCCGCAACCACGTATGCATTAGCTTCTGCAAGAGCATTCAGCACCGAGAGCAAGTCATCCTGCTGAGGGCACCTCATCTGATCGAACAGGCACTGGTAGCAGGCACGACAGGGTTTTATGTCGAGTTGGCAAAGACGCGCCAACCGCAGTTCCCAGCCCTCTCCCAGTTGCTTGAAAATCTCTTTTATGAAAAGTTCGCAGTTTCCGTGTTTCCGTGGTGAACCGGAGATTCCAAGAAGAGTTTTACCCATTTTGTTGCACTCCACAAAGGGGCCTCCCGCCCCGTCTCGCAGGTGGGTGGGCTGTCGGGAAGGAGCGGCCAGCCTACGCTTTTGCTCAGCCCTCAGTCCTACTTTTTTATACCAGTTTGCATCCACAAACAAAAGAGCTAACCGGAGGGGCTAGAACCGGTTAGCTCTTGAGGAGGAAAGAGTTGGATTCTCTTTGCCATGTATCTAGAGCAATATGCGTGCCAATGCCTTTATTTTATATTTTACCTGATATTACAAATGCTTGCGCGTGAAGTACATTTTTGTAATCACGCCATAATCACGCCCTTTTTGCGCCGAATCACGCCCTGATCGCGCCATGGATGTAAGCTAACCCACTAGAATAGACTTCAACTCGGATGCGCTCCGCACAGGATTCCGGCAACTGAAGTTCTCGCATACATATGCAGCGGGACCGTTTTCCCCTGAAGGAACCGGCCCGGTAAACGGCGCGATTTTTGATAAATCCTCTCCAGGTTTTCCACTCTGTTTGAGCATCAACACCCGGTTTGGGCAGTAGAGCCGGTGAACGGTCGCTATCAACTCTTTTGTCCCTGGGGATGTTAAATCTCCGGCGATGAGTATTTCACGCGTGGGACCCAGCGAGAAATCGAACGCTTGCATAAATTGCGTGTAAGCGGAAGGCATAGAAGCGACCTGTCTGGAAAATGATGTCACGAGCAAATCTGCCTGTTTTTCGAATTCGGGGTTTCCGGTCATCCTGCCGAGCCGCAGCAGGTTCATCGCCGCAACTGAATTGCTCGAAGGCAGCGCCCCATCATAAATTATCTTCTCCCTTACGATCATCTCCTCACCGCCGGTTCCGACGAAATAGAACCCCCCATCGGGGTCCCCGAAGGTCCTGGACATGTCTTCCTGAAGTCTAACCGCTTCGCTTAGATAGGCGACATCGAATGTGGTTTCGTAGAGTTCCAGAAGACCCCAGATAAGGAACGCGTAATCGTCCGCATACCCCGGATTGGCGACTTCATTCTGCCGGTATCTGCGATAGAGGCGCCCCGTTTCGGTTTGCATTCTTTGCAGGATGAAATTCACCGCTCCAGCCGCCTTGTGGGCATAGGAGATGTCTCCCAGCGCCTGCGAGCCTCTGTCNGAGATGTCTCCCAGCGCCTGCGAGCCTCTGGCAAGCGCCGCTATCATCAGTCCGCTCCAGGCTGCCAGAATTTTATCATCCTTTAGTGGATGCACCCGCTTTTCTCGGGCATCAAGAAGCCTTTTGCGGCCGTCATCGAGCAGTTTCTCCAATTCCGCAAGACCCATTCCCAAAGACCCTGCGAGAGTCTCAAAAGGCTTTGGAATGTGCGGTATGCTCATTCCATCTTCGAAATTTCCCTGAGAGGTAATGCCGTATGCAAGGCAAAAAATTTCTCCACCATCCTTACCGAGGATGTCTGCCACCTGCCCCGGTGTCCAGGCGTAGAAAATCCCTTCTTTCCCTTCGCTGTCCGCGTCTTGCGCGCAATAGAAACCTCCTTCGGGACTTAGCATCTCGCGAGTTGCGTATTCGAAGATTTCCTTAATCACTTTGGCGTACCGCGCTTCACCTGTTGCCAGAAAAGCGTCCGTATAGGCAAGCGCGAGCAGCGCCTGGTCATAGAGCATTTTTTCGAAATGCGGCACCAGCCATTTTTCGTCGACCGAATACCTGTGAAAACCGAAGCCGATCTGGTCGAATATCCCGCCCGAGCGCATGGACAAGAGCGTTTTTTCGACCATTTCGAATGCATTGGACCCGGGATTTCGTCTGTGCCATCGTGTAAGGAAGCTGAGATTATGAGGGTTGGGGAACTTGGGGGGGGCCCCGAATCCGCCCCACACAGGATCAAACGACCTGGCCAATTCGCGCCAGGTCTTCTCCAGCAGATCTAAACCGGGAAGCCGGTCAGGTCGTTGAACCATCTTCGGCTCAATGGCTCGAGTTATTTGTTCGCTTATCACGCCGAGTTGTTCACGCTCACCGGCCCAGAGTTCAGAAATTTTACCTGCTATATCCATTAAACCCGGCATTCCCATCCGTGCATTCTTGGGGAAATAAGTCCCAGCGAAAAAAGGTTTCCTGTCCGGACCCATAAAAATGGACAACGGCCACCCTCCTCCACCTGTGGTCACCCTGCACACATTCATATAAACCTGGTCGATGTCAGGCCGCTCCTCGCGATCCACCTTTATCGATACGAAGCTCCGGTTAAGCAGGCCCGCAACTTCCTCATCCTCGAAAGACTCGCGCTCCATCACGTGACACCAATGACAGGTGGAGTAGCCCACTGAGAGAAAAATAGGCTTGTCTTCCCGGCTCGCCTTCAGAAAAGCCTCTTCTCCCCACGGGTACCACTCAACCGGGTTTTGAGCGTGCTGCAAAAGATAGGGGCTTTTTTCCCCCACAAGATGATTGGCCATTCCGGCTCCTTCTCAATAAAGAAAACAAGGCCACGCTGGTATCTTCCGTCAGATAAGCTGTGGATTCTCATTTGATAAGCATTAGCCGAAGTGATTTCGATGGGAGTCGAAGAAATGTCTATCGAGAGCATTTGTTTCAAACGGTTTCATGCCCGGTGGGAAAAACCGGCTTGCATGTAGTCCAGGCGTTTTTTGCCCAGACCGGCCGAATGATGCATCGAGACCTATACGGCGGGAAAGCATGCACAATTTTCTCAGAGTTTTGATAATCGAGGATTCCGAGAGCGATGCGGACCTGATTCTCAGCATCCTGGGGCGCGCAGGATACACTACGG
Source organism: Syntrophobacter sp. SbD2 (assembly GCA_900290385.1). The sequence continues at coordinate 3,063 of OMSV01000147.1, forward strand.
TCGGCGAACGGGCGCAAACGGCCGCTGAAATGGATGCAGCCATCACGAGGCAAGACTGGGATGTCGTGATTTCGGACTTCTGCATGCCTCAGTTCGACGCATTTGCCGCACTTCGTCTCATGCAGCAAAAAGATTGCGGCATCCCTTTCATCGTAGTCTCCGACAGTATGACGGAAGATACCGCCGTATCGATGATGAACGCCGGTGCTCACGATTATGTGATCAAGGGCAGCCTGGGGCGTCTGGTGCCGGCAGTGCGCAGGGAACTGGCAGACTCAGAGGCAAGGCGGAAAAACAAAGTAGCCGAAGAAGCGCTGCGTGAGAGTGAAGAGCGCTATCGCAGCATAATTGAAAATATTCCGGACGTTTTCTACCGAACTGATGAATGAAACCCTTGCCAAAAAAATGGGAATCAGTGAGTTTATCATGAAACCTTATACGAAGCAAAAGCTCGCCAAGGCAGTTCGGAATTTGCTTGGGCGAAGAGACTGAAAGCAATAGAGCAAAAAGCCTTCCCTGCTTCCCTGCTATTTCTTCTCTTCGGGCTCCAGGTGACCCTTGATCTTTGTTCCACAACTGGGACATAAAATCTCGATTTGGTCTTCAGGGCCGGAGTACTTCTCCTTAAGCTCCTCAGACGGTATGAATGATACGTCTCCGCACGCGCACTGGGGACATTGCCCCCGGACCATTCGCCTTTTCTTCCTGTCCATGTTCGTCCTCCGGTTCAGGTTATCGGCCTTTTCAAGTTCGGCCTTCAGCGTATCTGCATTTCAGGCCGCTTATAGTCGATTTAGCCTATTATGCCTTCCCTGTCCATGAAATACACCCGACGGCAACACAGTTTGGCCTATTCCACTTTGGTTATACCTGCCTTGGCGCATACCAATTCTAAGAACGCCTCAGCGTCATCGATACAACCTTCCCTGGAATACACGACCTTCATGCCGGTTGGTTTTTTCAACAGGACAAAAAAATACGGGGTTGGAACCTCACCGAGTATTTTATGAATTGTGAAATCTCCATCCGGAATGAGTGGAAACTTAACTTTGAAAAGGTTCCTGAAGGCATCTACTTCGTATAAGGAATTCCCAGCGCCGATTGCAAGCAATTTGACGCGGGATTCTATCTCAGGGTTGGCCGAAATCGCCCGAAAGAGCCAATTAACAACGGGCGCCTCCTTCTGGCAAATAGGACAGTAAATGCTGAAAATCTCAACGATCAATACCTCCGAATCGATCTGGGAGAGCAGAAACGGGCCCTGATCGATTTTAAGATATTCGCGCTCCAGCATTTTGGGGGGCAGGGGAAGCTTGAGATCGGGAAACATGCCGCCTTCGGCAGGGATGTTTTGAGCGAATGGCGCTGGAAGACGGTAACCCGATATGCACAGCAAAAAGAGCAGCATTACTGGTATTCTTAACAACTTCATTCCCATAATCCCCACTATTGACTATCCATCGCGAATCGACAGAATCAAGAGGAGTTATTTTTTCTCTTCACTCTTCACTCACTATCCACGGTTTGTTTTTCCTCGCCCAGATCGAAGTTGTCATAATCGGGGTAGTCCTGGTCAAGCGCCACTATGATGGGGATTTGTTTGCTGATCGGCCCCCAATATTGGATGGACCCCGGACTGCTGAACAGGTCCTGTTCTGCCCATTTGTCCCGGTTTTGGGCAAATACCCTGAACGATGGGGATTCGAGCTCAACGAGAGACTTCTCAATTACAAATTCCTCCTTGCCCTTTCGCATCTCGGCCGTGATCAGCCCTGTCAGCGGCAGACCCAGAACTCGCCCGCCCCTGTCAAAGTCGGTTACGGCTGCCATGTAGCCCGATTTCCCGGCAAGCACGAGAGATGCGGCCGCCAACCCGAGCTGAAACGTAAACGCGGCGTCGAATTTGGTCGGTTTGG
>OMSV01000082.1 GCA_900290385.1 Syntrophobacter sp. SbD2
GCTCGCGCTGGACCTGCCATGCTCGATGGAAGCAAAATACACCCTGTTTTCACCGGCCAGACCGATAGCAGCAACTTGGGCGCCCGGCTCCTTCAACTCCTGTCGAATAAGCCCTTCAGTTTCAACTGCGCCTTTACCCTGCAGGTGGGAGGCATCACGTATTTCCACTTTGTCATTGTTTATCCACAAATAAACCAGATTGGGGGACTTGCCGCGAATGATCACTTTGTCATAGCCGGCATACTTCAATTCCGGCGCCCAAAATCCCCCCATCATTGAATATGCCATTAACAAGGTCTGAGGAGAAAAGGTGGAAACAATGGTGCGATTGGCGCCAATAGCAGGTGTGCCGCATAAAAGACCGGTGCCGAATATGAGTAAATTATCAGGAGAAAAAGGTTCGGTTTCAGGTGGAACCCTATCCCATAATATCTTGGTGTTAGTGCCCAAACCCCCCAGATGAAGCTCGGTTAATCCGGGGTCGGTTTCCACCTTATCAATGCTTCCTCGGGACAGATCAATTTCTAAATTAAACCCTGTCTCTCCGCACCTCATTTTTATCCCTTCCACATCAATGGATTCAGGGGCCTTCGGACGCTGTTCTATGGTCAGCGCTAACTACAATATAGCTGCAATATAGTTATATCCTAGCTATCTCCGGTGTCAAGAAGAAAACTGGCCGCTGCTGCCGGTAATGGCAAAGGAGGACTGAGTTGCCTGGCCACTCTGAACCCGATGAAGAATTCCGGGCGGACGGGGAGGTAGAAATTGCGGGATGCCGATCGACAGTCAGGGCCATAAAAGTACAGGGCAGCGGGCCTGCAGAAAGGTGAGCCGCTGTTTAGCTAGCTTCCGTCCGGAAAGGGTCCTTTCCCGCCCTGGCGGTGTCAATCCTCGGGCTTTCTTGTGCCGCGTACCCATTGTACGCCTCCGCGCAAGCCCTTGATTTCCTGGCCAGAGCGAAAAATGCCTCATTTCCGAATCGGAAACTGTAAGTGTCTCATCCCGTGTTTCCGGATGGAAACCAGCTATTTGGCGTAGCGATAACAGCGCTCGACGGGATACGTGGTGGAAAAGCCGAAAGACCCGAATATCCTTTAGGAATTAAGGCCCAACAATCGGGCGGCATCGCCTCCGAGGATTTTTTCAACCACTTCGGGCGGCAAGGACAATGCAGCAACAGCCTCGAGATTGCTCTTGATGTCAATGATCCCTTCGAAATAAAGTTGACAGCCCGCTAGGCTTTCTTAAACGCGTATGTCAGCCGTCCATTGGGGGTTCGGCCGACCGCGGCCTTCATCTTCGTTCCGACCGACAGTTCAGTTTCGGGAACGGACCTGTCGATGCGTCCGAAGACTTTATATTCGCCGTAATCCACCAGTGCGATTGTATAGGGAACTTCTTCGGTGAAACCGGTAGGAGCATACTGCAAGGTGGAGTAGCTTACCAACTCCCCATTGCCGGCGATTTCAAACCATTCCATGTCGCCGGCAAGGCATTGATAACAGTGGGCGCGGGGTGGAAAGAAACTCTTCGCGCACCCCTTGCAGCGGGTCCCCATCAACTTGCCCTCTTCCAGGTAGCCGATAAAATCGTTGACCTGAGTGACACTGGCGAAGCTGACGGTCCCGAATTGAGCGAATCGTGCATCCAGTTCATTTTTTGCCATCTTGTGCTCCCCGAAACAGATCGTCAATCGACGCCGAGAATTGTGACGTTCCCATAAAGACCTACGCCGCCAATGTTGTGAATCAATCCGAAGGTGGGCTCCTTCACCTGGATTTGCCCGGCTTCTCCCCGGAGCTGTAGTACAACAGTTCGGATCTGGGAGCCGCCTGTCGCACCTATTGGATGGCCTTTGGAAAGCAGGCCGCCATCGATGTTCACCGGGATAGCGCCCTCCCTGTAGGTTTGCCTGGAGCGGATGAGGTCTTTTGCCTCGCCGGGCCCCGCAAAACCCAGGTCCTCATATGCCATCAGCTCGGCGATAGTAAAACAGTCATGAACTTCTGCGACGTCAACATCAGCGG
>OMSV01000149.1 GCA_900290385.1 Syntrophobacter sp. SbD2
CTCGACGCTCCGCGAGGCGGGCTCGCCGCCGCCTCAGCTTAACCTCTTTGCGCAGAACGACATGTCTTTGGTCAACCGGGGCATCCGGGCATTCAAAAACCTGGAACTGGAAAAAGCCGTTGAGCTCTTTGAAAAACACCGCAGCCTCTACCCGAAGGGCTACGACATATCCTCCAGGCTGGCAGCCGCCGAATTCCTGCTGCGTGGCATGCGAGGGGCGCCGGACGAACCCGGCGAACGGCCCGGTTATCTGTGCCGCCTCTGGGATTCCTTTGAGGATTTCATTGGAGCTGCCGGCATTGGCCGGGATGCTTTTGGCGCCGAAATTAAAGGCGCTTTTTTTGCCCGAGTGATCGAAGAGACAGAAAAGTGCGGCCCGGTCGAGGGTCCTTCATTTCTTTCTGGAGATATTCCCCTGGGATATGTCCTCTTGCAGGCGGGACGCTATGAAGAAGCAATCCGCAGCCTTCAGGACTGCATCCCGAAGATGGTTCACAATGGCGCCCTCTACGGCTACCTGGGAGACGCTTACCTTCTCAGAGGCGATTATGAGGTCGCAAGACGATGCTACCGGGAAGCCTGTCTCATCGACCCTGCCGCAATCGATTGGCGTCACATTGAGGACGCAGAGCTAAAGCAATTAAAGCAGGATATTTTGCTGGAATATGACTTTGACCCAGAACTCGCACAGGCGTGGCTCCCAAGCCACGCCCGCATCGACGGGCTGTTCGAGCGCAAGGTGGTCCGCATCCACGACGGCCTGAAGGAAATGGTGGATGACTACCTGGCACTGGAGAAGGCGCTGTCGAAGGAAAAGTCCCCTCTTCTATCTGCAAAGCTTTTCTTCAGGGGCATGGTCCTTTGCGAGAACCGGGAAAACCTCAAATTCATCAAGACCATCGACCTTATCCAGGTGCGCAGAATCATGAAACAGGCCAATCCGGATCTTTTTGAGGAGTTTTTGGAAAGGATTGTGGGGGGGTAATGGGTAGGGGTAAGAACTCCGAGCCACCAAATAGATGCCGCGGAGGTACTTTGGATGAAGAGCTTAGTGGAACTCTATGCTCATACGCCGAGTCCGGAAGGCAAATGGGATTACTTGGATTACCACCTGCAAAAAGTTGCCGAATTAGCAGCATCTTTCGCCGGAAAATTCAATGCATCTGATCCGGCTCGCATTATTGGTATTCTCCATGATTTCGGCAAAATCAATTCCGATTTCCAGGATTATCTCATTGCTCAATTCGAGAATCGACACCACAAGAAAGCACCTCATGCGATATGGGGTGCTGCGCTCATGTATTTTATTTTTTGGTGTACACTTAAGGATGATACCTGGAAAGAATTCGTGCTACCAATCTGTGGACATCACGGCGGGTTGGAAGCGCCTGGGCTTGTGAGTCAGAAACTTTCTGGATTCTTAAAGGACAATCCGTCTTGGCTCAAAGCGGTACTACCGATGTGGGAGCAACTTCAAAAACAATTGATCTTTAGTTCCCCTGTCTTTAAAAGCCCCAGAGGAACAAGCCGGGAACTGCACCTTCGCATGCTGTTTTCTGCGCTAACTGATGCTGACTACCTGGCAACCGAGGAACATTTCAGTCCGCAGAATACGAGCCTTCGTGGAGAATGGCCTGAATTGCTGGAATTATGGGAACTCTTCAGAGAAGATCAGAATGAGCTATTAAAAGAGGCTGAGAAAAAGCCCACTAAAGTCAACCGTGTCCGCCGTGAAGTCTATGACGCCTGCCTGAGGGCTGGTCCGATGAAGCCCGGAGTATTCAGACTAACCGTACCCACAGGAGGAGGTAAAACCCGTAGCGGGCTTGCTTTTGCCTTGAAACATGCAATTCAAGACGGAAATGATCTCAAGCGGATTATCATTGCGCTGCCATACACCAGTATTATCGATCAGACCGCCAGGGAGTATCGGAAAATTCTTGAAAAGAAAAGAGAATGTGTACTCGAACACCATAGTCAAATTGATGTTCCGGACGATAATGAGGACCAGAGTCCAAAGCATCTTCGGCATAGGCTGGCTTCAGAGAACTGGGACTCCCCTGTAATAGTGACCACAACGGTGCAGCTCTTCGAAAGCCTATTCAGCAACAAGCCGGGCCGGGTGCGAAAAATTCATAACATCGCCAAGAGCGTTCTCATTCTTGATGAAGTCCAAACACTGCCACCGAACCTGCTCAAGCCAATGTTGGATGTTCTAATCGATCTTGTAAAAAACTATGGCGTAAGCCTTGTTCTATCGACCGCCACACAACCGGTTTTCGAAAACAAGCCCTTCTTGGAGCCTTTCGTGGGAGTTGAGATAAAAGAAATCGTTCCTGATTTTCCCAAGCATTTTGCAGACCTCAAACGTGTAAACTACTTTAGAAGCGCCCAGGTGGGCTGGGTTCAGTTGGCCAAAGAACTACGAAAACTCGATCAGGTGATGGTTGTGCTCAATACCCGAAAGGACGCGCTTGCGCTGATTGAGGCTCTGGGAGATGCCCCCGATATATTTCATCTTTCAACTCTGCTCTGCGGAAGGCATCGCAATGATAAACTCCAGCAAATCCGACTCAAATTAAAGGCTAGAGGATCTGTCCGCCTAATAAGTACGCAGGTGGTAGAGGCAGGAGTCGATCTGGATTTTCCGGTGGTCTATCGTGCTTTTGGACCACTGGATCGAATTGTACAGGCCGCTGGACGTTGCAACCGGGAAGGAGGACCAGTAAATGGGCGTGTTGTCATTTTTGAACCGTCGGAGGGCCGAATGCCCCGTGGCCCCTACTTTGCGGGTTATCAAAAATCCAAAATGATGCTTGATGGGAGAGACCCTGATGAACTGAACAACCCACTGATTTTCCAGGAATACTTTCGCCTTTTTTATGGCGACTTGGACCTGGATGAATTGGAAATACAGGTTCATCGGCAGGCTTTAGACTACCCTAGGGTAGCCGATTTATTCCGTCTCATTCCATACAATACCTTATCCGTGGTCGTCCGGTACGGCTCGTATAACAAGCATCTCAAAAACTGGGAAATTAGTTCATCGCGCGCCACCTGGAGGCGGCTGCAACCCTTCATAATCAGTGTTTTTGATTATGAAGCTGAGTCATATCTCCGGGATGGAATCATTGAAGATTTAGGAAAAAACTTATATATCTGGAACGGCAAGTATGACAATACGATCGGCGCAGCCGCTGAATACGATCCGGCTGATTTGATCCAATAACGGAGGCTCTAATGGTAAATAATAGAGGTGTATGGGTCAAGGTTGGTGGAGATTATGCTTGTTTTACCCGCCCTGAGTTCAAAGTGGAACGTGTTACATATCCTGTCATAACTCCCAGTGCTGCACGGGGTATTCTCGAAGCGATCTATTGGAAGCCTGAATTCCGCTGGGAAATTCGTGAAATACAGGTTTTTAAAGATATTCGTGAAACTTCCATTCTTCGAAACGAGGTGAGTACCAGAGGAGCCCCTTGCTTCATTGAAGAAAAACGAGTGCAGCGCACCTGCCTTATGCTACGTGATGTGGAATACGTTATACACGCGGAGATTATACAGAAACCACACGACAAAGAACACCCGGAAAAGCATATTAGTTGCTTCAATCGACGAGTCGAAAAAGGTCAATACCATCATCACCCCTATTTGGGAACTCGCGAGTTTGACGCATGGTTTGAACCTCGCAATGTGGAAGACGTCCCGTTGCCGTTGAATCTGTCGATTGGAAATATGTTGTTCGATATAGTTTTTCAGGAAAATCCAGCCCGCGAAGAAATGTCCTTTTTAAGAGTCCAAGAAGGAGTGAAGCGAGAAGCGAAGGGCTGCGCCTTGGCCCTATTTTTTAATGCCGTTCTGGTAAACGGGACAATGAGTGTCCCAAGGGAAAAATATCAGCACCTCTACAAGCTGGAGAAAAACCATGCTTAAGGAACTCTATGAGGCTGCAGACCGATTCACACATGATAAGCGTTGGCTACCGCCTTTTTATAAGGAAAAGAGTCCCAAATGGGTAATCGAGATCATGAATACAGAGGGAATTTTCAACGATAAGGCTTTCAGGGAGGATGAATTTAGGAAGCTGTTTGCTCCCGACAGACAACGGTCCAGCACATCAGTAGAGAACAAACCGTACCTCGGATTGGACAAGGCCAAGTTCGTACTCCAATTTCCCCATCCTCGCACAGAGTGGCCTCCGTTCTGGAAACTTATGCGCGAGGCCGCAGAAAAGACAAAAGACAAGGCATTGAATGACATAGTCAATTTTGCACAAAGTGATGCCTTCAATGAGGTAATAAAAAAACTGAAGAACAAGGCAGGTGCGGATGATCTTGTCGGATTTCGGCTATATGCCAATTCAGATTTTCCCTTTGAGAGCAGTAATATCCAAAAATTTTGGTTAGAATATTTGGCTAATGAACTTCGCCTAGCCCACAAAGGCCAGTGTTCTGTTACAGGCGAACAATTGGATCTCGCGAAAATCATTCCCCAAGAAATCGTCGTAATGGGTCAAAAATGCCAGATTTCATCCTTCAATAAAGATGCCTTCAATTCCTTCGGAAAGAAGCAGACTGCCAACGCCTCAATCAGTGTGAAGGCCATCGCCAAGGCGATACAAACGCTTCAATACCTCAGCAATCATCCGCGTCACAGAGCTGTACTGGCACGGGGGGAAACCAGGGGGGGAGTCGACCCGCTGCAGAATTATTTTGCTGTTTTCTGGTTGCAACGTGATGAAACGGGGGAAAGTGACGGAAGAGAGGTGAATCTTGAAGAAATGCTGTCCTTGCCCTTGAGGGAGGACTTTCTAGATGAGAGCAAAGAAGATTCCGAATCAACTGAACCGTTTACTCCTCCGGTGGATTTGCAGCAACTTGACAATTTCTTGAGATCGCCATGGACTGGGAAAGAAATCGATCAAGATCCGCCCGACAACCAATTCTATCTTGGGATTTTATCAGCAAACACCGGCCGGCTCGTGATACGGGACTGGATCACTGTTTCACTTGCTCAACTGAGACATAACTTGGTGCGTTTCAGCTCTGGCCTGAAAATCATCGGCCCGTGGGGTGATACAAAACGTATATACCCGATTCCTTTGCTTGTTAAGGCTCTTCGGTCAGAGCCACGGTCGGATGCTTTTGATCCCAAGGATGGTGGATTATTCAAGAAACGAAGGACTATGGATTCTCGTCATAGTGAACTGGTAAGGAGTTTAATCCGCACTGCATATTTGGGAGATCTCCCTGATCCAGGTACGCTGAGGTCTGCCGTCCAGAGATTTCGTAACTCTAGGACGCTGAACTCTTATGGTGAAATTCATGTTCTTGCTGAAGTATTAAAATTGGTTCTCACATATAACAAAAAGGAGGCTGAAACAATGCAAACCCTTGATCCGAAACGGAACATTCCCGCATATTTAAGCGGTCGTGCCTTTGCTATTCTCGAAGAGGCCCAGCGCCGGGCTGCTGATACTCCTCTGAACACCACGCTTGTGGATCGTACATACGGAGTGGCATCTCTATCTCCCAAATCAATGTTGCCTTCACTTATTCGCACCTGTGAGATGGGGCATCTGCCAAAAATCAGAAAAAAATGGAAGACCGGCTACGACGAGCTCAGAAAATCACTGGAGGATATCAGCAAGAGATTGGATGAAGCCGGCGGGTACCCGACAACACTGTCACTACACGATCAGGCTGAATTCGCATTGGGATTTTACTGCCAGCGCGCGGAATTTCGCAAATCAAAATCGGCCCCGAAAGTCCAGAATAGTGGGACATAATCACAGGAGGGAAAAAATGACACACACGGATACAAACAAGCGGCACGACTTCCTTATGATTTTCGATGTAACAATGGGAAATCCCAATGGTGACCCCGACGCCGATAATCTGCCGCGCATTGACCCAGAGACGATGCATGGCATTGTAACGGATGTCTGCTTGAAACGTAAAATCCGCGACTATTTCGCGGCAGTTCTCAACCGGCCTATATTTATTCAGAGCAAAATAGCGCTGAACAAGCTCATCCATGAGGGATTTAAAAAAGCTGGATATTATCCGTTTGAAACAGAATTGACAGAAACCGAAGTGGAAAATGATAGCCTCATGGAATGGCTTAGAGCACAACCGGAATTCGATGTTGTAGAGGAGGAGCGGGGAGGAGAAGATTTGCCTTTTTCTAAGGTCGTATATGGAGGCGAATATGGCAAGACCAGCAAGATAAAAGAGCAGCTTCTCAAGGGTCTAGGTGATGACCAGAAAGAGATTAAATCCCTTATCCAGGAAATCGGGAAACGATTCAAAAAAACCGGTGATGAAAAAAAACAGAAGGGTCTGGATAGAAAGATACAGGGAGCGGCTCGGGACAACCTCTGTGCTGAATATGACGACATACGTATTTTTGGGGCCGTACTTTCCACCGGGCTCAATGCAGGACAGGTCCGAGGGCCGATGCAATTGACGTTTGCTCGGTCTGTTGACCCAATTCTTCCACAGAGCCACACTATCACTCGTCAGGCACGAACTACATCGGCACGCATGGAGACAGGACAGACTGAAATGGGCAGAAAGTCGGCTGTGCCCTACGGGCTCTATTTTGCCCGTGGATTTTATAATCCCTTTTTAGGCGAACAGACGGGAATAAAAAATGATGATCTGGAAAGGTTCTGGGAGGCACTGACCAGAATGTTTGAGTATGACCGTTCCGCCAGCCGGGGCGAAATGATCATGCATCAAGTCTACATTTTCACCCATGAAGACAAGAAGGGGAACGCGCACGCCCACCTGTTATTCAAGCTGCTTACAGATGAAATCCAAAAGAAACCTGAAGCAATCTATCCCCGAACAGTTGGCGATTATCTCCCATTCCCAGGGAAAGCCGAAATTAAAGCAAAAATGGCTGCCCAGAATATCAATAACGTCACCGTAACACTGCTAAATAGCTGACCTGGAAGCGCAGTGGGATTCACTGGAGATCATGGCTTTGGAAACATCCAGCAACAAAGCAGGCAATCACCCGCCGGGCATCATCCCGCCCCATGGCGGCTATCGGGACCTAAAATCCTACCAGATGGCCGAAATTATCCATGACGCTACCGTGGTGTTCTGCGACCGTTTCGTCGACCGGCAGCCCGCCCACCCGCCCCGCACTCACGACCAGATGGTGCAGGCGGCGCGAAGTGGAAAACAAAACATCGCCGAAGGCAGCACTGCTTCCGGCACATCCAAAAAAACCGAACTGAAGCTGGTTGGGGTTGCCCGGGCGGCCGAGCCGCCAGCCAAGTTGCCCGCTGCCTTCGGCGGCGGGCTGTGGGACCAGTCTCCCGGTGGGGCCGTTCCGGAAGAACTGCTGCTGGACTTCCAGGACTACCTCCGGCAGCAGGGCCTGCCCCTGTGGGGTAAAGACCACCCTCAGGCACGAGAGGTCCGGGGGCTGTGTTATCCCGGTCAGATAGGTCCTATTTGACCCCGGATCAGGTCCGGGGCAGGCTCTATAAGCGCTATACTGAAGTTCCAGCCTCCGCCGAGATTGCGGCAAATACTGTGACCTGCCTGATTCACCAGGCGAACTATCTGCTGGATCAGCAGTTGCGCGCTCTGGAGCAGGAATTTCTGAAAGACGGCGGTTTCAAAAAGAAACCGGTCCGGACGCCGATCCGGGTGGGCTGCCGCCCCCGAAGGGAGCGGCGATCCTGGGCGGCGGCCCCGCCGCCCCCGTCAGCAAATGCGCAACAGCTCAAAGAAGCCATGAACTACGCCGGGGGCAATCCGGTATCGCCATTTGTGGAGGCGCCATGATCACAGATACGACGGCGGAAGCGGAGAAACGGCAAAATGAAATATTCGCGCGGCTGAGCGGCGACCAAAAGGTCCGGCTGGCCATGGAGTTCAGCGACACTTTGCGTGATATCGCGTGGGAGGGGTTTTGCCGAAGACACCCTTCAGTTTCGGAACAAAGGCTGCGCGCCATGTTTTTCGAAGAGATACATGGGATCGAATCACCGAAGCAATCGGAAGGCCAAGGCGATGAGTGATTTGTCAGACTTTCTCGAACGGCTGCTGGAAAAGCTCGCCAAGGCCGGCGTCCCTTTTATGCTGGTGGGGTCGGTGGCGGCGAGCTACCATGGACACCCGCGCTCAACCTTTGACATCGACCTGGTGGTAGATGCAGACGAAGAAACCCTGTGCCGTTTCGCACGGTCCCTGGGTAAGGACTATTACGTCAGTGAGGAGTCCGTCCGGCAGGCCGTTCGATCCAGGATGGCCTTCAATGTGATAGATGAAGCTACAGGCTACAAAGCGGACCTCATTGTCCGCAAGGAACGCTCCTTCAGCCGAACGGAGTTCAGCCGCCGAATGAGTGTCAGCATGCTGGATAAGGCGCTGGAAATGGCAACCCCTGAAGACGTGATCCTTTCCAAGCTTGAATGGTCAAAGCTGGGTTCATCCGAAAGGCAGTGGTCCGATGCTCTTCAGGTGGCGAGAGCACAGGGCAAAAAGCTTGATCTGGCATACATCGGCAAGTGGTCCGTAGAATTGGGCGTAGCCGATCTCTGGGAGCGAATCCGCGAAGCCGTTTTCCCCGGCCGCGAACAAAAGTGAGGCGGCATAAGTGTATAGCGAAGACGATCTAATACCCCTTTCAGCCCTCCAGCACCTTATCTTCTGCGAGCGGCAGTGCGCCCTGATCCATGTCGAACAGGCATGGGATGAAAACCGTTTTACCGCCGAAGGCCGGATTATGCATGAAAGGGTGCACGAGGCGGGCGAGGAATCGCGAGGCAACGTGAGGACCGCCAGAGGCGTGTCCCTTCGGTCGCTGAGGCTGGGGCTGATAGGGAAAGCCGACGTGGTGGAATTCCACCGCGTGGAACAGGGCAAGTGGCGGCCTTTTCCCGTGGAGCACAAGCGGGGAAAACCAAAACCCGATGAGAGCGACAAGGTTCAGCTTTGCGCTCAGGCGCTCTGCCTCGAAGAGATGCTTGGGGTCGAAGTCCCCTCGGGGGCCTTATTCTATGGAAGGACACGGCATCGGCTCGAGGTCGCGTTTGATGAGCGTTTGATGAAGCCCTGCGCGAAGCGACGGAAAAAGCGGCCGGGCGGGTCCACGAGCTGATCGCGTCAGGGAATACGCCGAAGCCGGTTTACATGAAGAAGTGCAAGAGTTGTTCGCTTATCGAGCGGTGTCTTCCACAGGTTCTTTACAGGAAAAGGTCCGTAAAGGCGTATCTAACACAGGTGCTGGAAGAACAATGAAAAAACATCTTAACACGCTGTTTGTAACAACACAGGGCGCCTACCTCGCCAAGGAGGGGGAGACAGTTGTCGTCAAGGTGGAAAATGAAGTCCGTCTAAGGTTACCCGTTCACACCATCGGCGGCATAGTGTGCTTCGGAAATGTCTTGTGCAGCCCGTTTTTGCTGGGTTTCTGCGCCGAAAGAGGCGTGACCATCAGCTTTTTGACCGAGCATGGAAGGTTTCTTGCCAGGGTCCTGGGGCCGGTATCGGGAAATGTTCTTTTAAGGCGCGAGCAGTACCGCAAAGCCGACGACCCGAAAGCGACCGCAGAAATCACCCGAAGCCTTCTAACCGGAAAGCTGGCGAATTGCAGGACGGTCCTCCAAAGGGCGCTAAGGGACCACGAGGAGAAGGTGAACATCCAGGCGATCAAAGAAGTGTCCGCCAGGATGACCCACTAATCCAGGCGATCAAAGAAGTGTCCGCCAGGATGACCCACTACCTGGAGCGGCTCGGCAACGAAACCGATCTTGACGCTCTCAGGGGCATCGAAGGCGATGCCGCCCGCATGTATTTCAGCGTGTTCAACGAACTCATTACCGCGCAGAAGGAAGACTTCGTTTTCGAAGAGAGGAACCGGCGGCCGCCGCTTGACAATGTCAACGCTCTTCTTTCTTTCGTGTACACCCTGACCATGCATGATGTCCGCTCCGCGCTGGAATCAGTGGGCCTTGACCCTGCCGTTGGCTTTCTCCATAGAGACCGGCCGGGACGGCCCGGGCTGGCCCTGGATCTCATGGAGGAGTTTCGGCCCTTTCTGGCCGACAGGCTCGTGCTTTCATTGATCAACTTGAAGAAGGTCAGGAAAAGCGGCTTCAAGAAGACCGATTCAGGGGCCGTGCTAATGTCTGATGAAACCAGAAAGGAGGTGCTCATCGCTTACCAGGGCAGAAAACAGGAAGAAATCATGCATCCCTTCCTAGGAGAAAAAGTGCATGTCGGGATGCTCTTTTTCATCCAGGCCCTCCTGTTTAGCAGATCGCTCAGAGGTGAATTGGATGCGTACCCTCCATTTATCTGGAAATAGGCTGCGCCCATGATGGTTGTCGTAAGCTACGACGTTTCCACAATGGATCCGAAGGGACAGACCCGGCTTCGGCGTGTCGCGAAGGTGTGCAAGGACTACGGGCAAAGGGTGCAATACTCAGTTTTCGAGTGCTCCGTTGACCCTGCGCAGTGGGCCTTGTTCCGCGATAAATTGATGAAGGAAATCGATTCGGACAAGGATAGCCTGAGGTTTTATTTCCTGGGCGCAAATTGGAGGCGGAAGGTTGAACATGTTGGAGCGAATAAGCCCATCGATCCCGACGATCCTTTGGTCGTTTAGACAGGCGCGCGAACCCCGGGCTCGCATTTTCGGACTTTGTCGTTTGGCTTTGCACCGCCTGCATTTAGGGGCTTATTCACTCAGGTGAGGTTCGCAAGCTCAATATTACTATTAATCTCAATGGGTTATCAAATCAGATCTTTGACAACCGAATATGCAACAAGAGTGAATGGGGACATTCGCGGAATAGCTCATTTAAAACCTTTGTCAGCATGTGTTTAGGAGCTGACAGTCGCCCCCCGCGCGGGGGCGTGGATTGAAACGTCTTGCCCGAAGGGAGCATTGCGACGAGTTCGGTGTCGCCCCCCGCGCGGGGGCGTGGATTGAAACCTGTGAGGTTGAGGATAACCGTTGAATAGCTCCCGTCGCCCCCCGCGCGGGGGCGTGGATTGAAACTCGCTGTGAATAGCTGGCTCGCAACTGTATGGGTGTCGCCCCCCGCGCGGGGGCGTGGATTGAAACCCTTCGAGATATCCACATCCGGGAAGGTATTTTGGTCGCCCCCCGCGCGGGGGCGTGGATTGAAACACGTTCTACTGGATGTGCCGTTTCACGGCAGACCAGTCGCCCCCCGCGCGGGGGCGTGGATTGAAACGTGCGGAATGTGCGGAATGGTAAATGACCGCACCGTCGCCCCCCGCGCGGGGGCGTGGATTGAAACTCATCATCCTGGGTCAGCTCGCCTATAATTTCCGGTCGCCCCCCGCGCGGGGGCGTGGATTGAAACAGGTTCTCAGCCTGGAACGTCCCTGTTTGCTGGTGTCGCCCCCCGCGCGGGGGCGTGGATTGAAACACAGAACCAGCAGTGAAGATGTCCAACCGCATGAGTCGCCCCCCGCGCGGGGGCGTGGATTGAAACCTCGGTATTGACGATTCCACTGGCTGTTCCGCCGGGTCGCCCCCCGCGCGGGGGCGTGGATTGAAACCGATGGCATACATCGCAGGCGGATCCGGCTCGCCGTCGCCCCCCGCGCGGGGGCGTGGATTGAAACTTAAAACCAGTGGTTCCTATCAGTTTATTAGTGGGTCGCCCCCCGCGCGGGGGCGTGGATTGAAACGAGATATTGCGAAGGAACAAAGGTAGCGATCGCAGTCGCCCCCCGCGCGGGGGCGTGGATTGAAACCTGCTAATGATCCGGCCAATGTAGAGAAAATAGGGTCGCCCCCCGCGCGGGGGCGTGGATTGAAACCAGGATCGGCCATTGTTACCGGCGAAACCCCTAAAGTCGCCCCCCGCGCGGGGGCGTGGATTGAAACAGATACCCTTGAGATAATGAATTATAAGCCGAGTCGCCCCCCGCGCGGGGGCGTGGATTGAAACACCATACTCCTTTCGAAGACCACATGGCAAATTGGTCGCCCCCCGCGCGGGGGCGTGGATTGAAACATTGGAAGATCAGACATAACGCGCCTTATTCTCTAGTCGCCCCCCGCGCGGGGGCGTGGATTGAAACTTGATTTTTCGCTGTCTCAGCAAACCCGAAAAGCGGTCGCCCCCCGCGCGGGGGCGTGGATTGAAACTTCCGCGAGGGGCGTGACGCCTGCCACCCGGTTGGTCGCCCCCCGCGCGGGGGCGTGGATTGAAACATGTTAACATTGGCGTTCGTTGGCGCATACATGCGTCGCCCCCCGCGCGGGGGCGTGGATTGAAACTTTTGCTAACAACGTTTTGTGGTCGATCTCCCTGAGTCGCCCCCCGCGCGGGGGCGTGGATTGAAACCTTCCGACCCCGTAGCTTGCTATAGTTGTGAAGAAGTCGCCCCCCGCGCGGGGGCGTGGATTGAAACTTTGCCAGGTCCCGAATCTGCTGGAAGTAGACAGTCGCCCCCCGCGCGGGGGCGTGGATTGAAACGAGTTCACCGTCGAAGACTACCTGCCCGACGCCGGGTCGCCCCCCGCGCGGGGGCGTGGATTGAAACACAGAAGACCAGGTCGATGCGGACGCCTTCGCCTGTCGCCCCCCGCGCGGGGGCGTGGATTGAAACTCAAAAAGGAAGGCGGCACATCTTACGGGGCTTCGTCGCCCCCCGCGCGGGGGCGTGGATTGAAACACGGGGTAATTGCCGCCGAATACACAAGGGATGAGTCGCCCCCCGCGCGGGGGCGTGGATTGAAACTACTTGGCATCCGCGCGCCCACGGCCGCCGAGGACTCGCCCCCCGCGCGGGGGCGTGGATTGAAACTTCTTCGCGGAAGAATGGCCGGAGGAATACTGCGGTCGCCCCCCGCGCGGGGGCGTGGATTGAAACGCACGGCCTCGGAGTTCAACAGCCCGGCGTATCAGTCGCCCCCCGCGCGGGGGCGTGGATTGAAACATTATGGCGCTGGTGGTCATGTACCCACGGAAGAGGTCGCCCCCCGCGCGGGGGCGTGGATTGAAACTTGAAATCGACATCGAGGAACGCCGCGATCGCAGGTCGCCCCCCGCGCGGGGGCGTGGATTGAAACTGGTAGGTGAGGCCGTTGGGCGCGGTTAGCATTTGTCGCCCCCCGCAAGGGGGCGTCGATTCAAACATCTGTGTACATCCGTGTTTATCCGTGCCTCATTTTACCCTTTCTTTTGCAGCAAAACTGCTTAGAATCTAGTTTTAAAACAAATCTGAAACGGGGCCGAATATGAACGGGAACATCTCTGAATCCTTGAGGAAGCAGCGCGAGCTGATTCTTGAGGAAGGCAGCGAGCAGGCGCTTGATCGCCACACCAGCCTGCTGGAGATTGCGATCATCTCCTTATACAACCGTCTCGCCAATCGGCTGGTCAGCGGCTCCGAGGCGTTCCGGGCCGGAGGCGCGATCGCGGCGATCGGCTCTTTTGGACGCGGCATATCGAGCCCGACCCAGGCGGTTCCGTTCCTGTGTCTCAAGGCCGACGACTCTGTTATAAAAGACGCCTGGATCGATGAGATCACCGAACCGCTCATCGAGGCTGGATGGCAGGTTGAAGCCTTCCAGGGATCGCCGGCACAGATAATGGACCTGGCGAGGGCGGATTCGGCATTGTTTTTCAAGCTCCTGGACCTCCGCTACATTTCCGGAAACCGAAACCTTGCCGATCAGCTGGATAGGGAAATTGACAATCATATCCTCGAAAACCGGGCGTTTTTTCTCAGTTCTCTTCGCGAGTCCATTTTAGCCCGCAAGAAGCTGCTCGAAAACGCTCAGAACTGGCTTGAGCCAGACATCGAGGAGAATCCCGGAGGACTTTCTGAAATTCACGCCATCCGGGCCGGGTGCCGCGTCGAATCCAAGATCCGCAACCTCGAGGACGCGATTTTCCAGGGATATCTCAGCCGGCAGGAAGTGGACTTCCTTCAGACTGCGGAAAAAGCCTTCTGCCGGTACCTGACACTTCTGCGGGCAACGTCCGGACGCGCGGTCAGCACGCTTCTTTTCGGCGACCAGGAGACTCTTGCCCGCAAGCTGGGATATGCCGAAAGATCCGGTTTTCTTCCGGTCGAAATTTTCATGCAGCATGTTCACCAGTTGTTTGAAGGGGTTGCGGAGGTTTCGCGGGAATTTTGGGAAAGACTCGATGAGGGCCGCTCCACCGGCGCGGAACAGACCGAAACCATCATTGAAGATGGGATGGTCGCAAAGGCCGGAAAGATCCACATCCAGACCGACCGCTACCCGGCAACGCCGGAGCGCCTGGTTCATCTCTTTGCGGTGTCCGCCAGGCGCGGCCTTGGATTGGCGAACGTTACACGGCAGTGGATATCTCACAATAAAAACGTTCTGGACGCGGCTTCGGGAGACCCTTGTGTTAAAGATGAATTCCTGGACCTGCTTAGGGCCGACTCGCCCGAGGTCCCGGTTCTACGCCGCTTCTACGACTACGGCCTGATGACTGCGCTCATCCCTGAGCTTGCCTCGGTGCATGGGCTGGTCCAGCACGACGAATTTCACCTCTACCCGGTCCAGGAGCACCACCTTCGGACTGTCGCCGAGCTAAAGAAGATCATCGCCGGGGTTTACTCCGAGCAAGAACCCGATCTCACCGTGACTGCCGCTGACTTGGGGGACCCTGCCCCCATGCTGCTGGCCGGCCTCCTCCACGATGTAGGAAAAAGTTCGGGCAGCGGCCATGCGGCCAGGGGCGGCGAGATGATGCACGCTATTGCAAGACGCCTGGGCCTGTCATCCCAGGAAACCGAGACGGTCCGGTTCCTTGTATCCCAACACCTGCTTCTGCTCGACAGCGCGTCTATGCGCGATCTGGCCGACTACGAAATGCTATCGAGCTGCACTGCCGCAGTCGGGAGCAAGGAATACCTCGATCAGCTCGTTTTGCTCACTTTTGCCGACATGATGTCCACTGGTCCCCGCGCCAGGGATAAATGGCGAGATACACCGGTGCTGACCCTCTACTGCAATCTTCGGGGCATACTGGAAAAAGGCGAACCGAGCTCACGGGTCATCTCCGAACGGGTGGCCAGGGTTAAAAAGCAGATAGAGAGCCGCGTTTCCGATCTCCTGAGCCCTGGGGAGGTGGAGACCTATTTTTCACAGCTCCCTCCAAGGTATTTAATTTCCATATCCCCAGAGGAAATAGTGAAGCATATCCAGTTGGGCCGCAGGCTCCAGGAAGCCGACGGCTCTTTTATCTGGGAGGTTTCCTCCGGGCGCGAAACAGCAGAAATTACATTCATGAGCTATGACAGGCCGGGGCTTCTTGCAAAATCGGCGGGAATCCTGACGCTCCACGAACTCAACATCATCAGCGCCCAGGCATTTACAATGAACAACGAAATAACCCTGCTCCTGTTCCAGTGCCGGCTTCCGGAGGGCGAGACCGCAACGGACTGGGAGGCGATGAGAAGGGACATGGACCGCCTGCTCAAGGGCAAGTTAGCTCTGGACTACCGCATAGCGGCGCGTTCGGCNNTACTATCCTGGAAGTTTATACGGCGGACCGCATAGGGCTTCTCTATACCATTACCCGGACTTTGCACGAACTTCAGATACCAATATCCGTAGCCAAAATCACGACCAAGAGCGATCAGGCGGCCGACGCCTTCTACATCAGGAATGAAAAGCGGGGGAAGGTTACAGACCCCGAGCAGATCGAGGAGATAAAGAAAGCCCTTCGCTTCTGCCTGGATGGAGAGTCGGAGTGGCAGTAGTGTTAGACGGTCTCTTGCAGAATTAACTTTGTAGCAGCATCTCATGTCCCATTGGGACACCCTGAACCATGAACAGATCCGTAGATCCGCAGCCTTTTCGAGATAGATGCCGCATGGGTCCTGACACGGTTTATGGCCTTTAATCGCTGAAATGAATGGGAGCTGATCCGATGAACTCAGTACTGC
The DNA here is from genome assembly GCA_900290385.1 of Syntrophobacter sp. SbD2. Next base: position 15,942 of record OMSV01000149.1, read on the forward strand.
TTGAAAAAGACCCTCCTATTGGCTGGCTCACTTTGAACCGGCCCGAATCCAGGAATGCGCTTTCATTGGAGATGATCGACTCGATCCAAGGCGCCCTTGATGAGGTTGAAAAAGATCCCCATATATCCATTCTCGTCATTCGAGGCAACGGCCCGGGGTTCAGCGCCGGACACGACCTTCGGGAAATGAAGCGCAAGCATGAGAGCCTGGGCGAATTGCGGGAAATCTTCACTGCGTGTAACAAAATGATGCTCAAGCTCCACGAGCTGCCGCAGCCCGTAATAGCCCAGGTACATGGGATCGCAACGGCCGCTGGATGCCAGCTTGTCGCAGCGTGCGATCTGGCTATCGCCGAAACCGGAGCTCGATTCGCCACTCCTGGCGTGAAGATCGGTATTTTTTGCACCACTCCAATGATCCCTCTGGTTCGTGTAGTCGGCAGGCGGCGCGCCATGGACATGCTTCTCAGCGGCCGCTTTGTCTCCGCCGAAGAAGCTTTGCGGTTCGGCCTCGTCAACAGGGTCGTCCCGCCTGAAAAACTCGCCGAAGAAACCCGTAACTGGGCACTGGAACTGGCACAGGCAAGTCCGTTTGTCCTCGGCCTCGGGAAGCACGCCTTCTACTCCCAGGTGGACCTCGACGAAAAGTCGGCCTACGGCTACGCCAAAGAAGTCATTGCGATGAATTGTTTGGCGGAAGACGCGTTCGAAGGGATGAGCGCATTTATCGATAAGAGAAAGCCGGTGTGGAGTAATAAATAAGAAGCGTGAAGCCGGAAGCGTGAAGCTTTTGCTCCCTGCTCGACGATCTTGCTGGATTTTGGTTTTCTCTGCGCCTTCAAAAAGGCCGCCCACAAGGGGCTAGACTACGGTTAGTTCAGGCGTTTCTCTCCACCCATTGAGAAATCGCACCTGTATGCCTTCTCCATCCTCTGCTCAATCATTGAATTCGGTTTTCAGGAAAATATGTAATGAAGTTTGATTTAGGGGTAAGCGTCGGGGCGATTTTTAGAGCATTCCGGTACAGAAATTATCGCCTTTTTTTCTTCGGCCAGGGTGTGTCTCTTATAGGGACTTGGACACAGCAGGTTGCGCTTAGCTGGCTTGTCTACCGGCTTACCGGCTCGACGCTTCTGCTCGGCGTGGTGGCCTTTTCCAACCAGATCCCCACGCT
>OMSV01000112.1 GCA_900290385.1 Syntrophobacter sp. SbD2
CAATGGCTCGCGCATTCGTACCATTACCTCAGGACCATTGGCTCCACAAACGATTATGCTTTGCTCCTGGCTGTCGAGGGCGCCCCTCACGGGACTCTGGTCGTAGCAGAGGAACAAACAAAAGGGCGCGGCCGCCTCAGACGCCAGTGGATATCCTATCCCAACCGTGGGATTTATCTCTCGATGCTGCTCAGAAACCCTCTACCGGTCAGCGTTGCGCCCCAGTCAGCCTATATCGGCTCTCTTGCTCTTGTGAAGATGCTGCGCCACGAATTCGGCATCACTGCCTCGATCAAGTGGCCAAACGACGTATTGATAAATGGGCGGAAAGCCGCTGGAATTCTGACGGAGACACAGTCAGACCAGGACTTCTCACGATTCATCGTTATGGGAATAGGAATTAATGTAAATCACAGCAGGGAGGAATTGGGAGGACCTTTTAGATACCCTGCGACCTCGATAGCCATAGAAGTGGGGTTCGCCGTCAAGAGACAGCGGGTGCTTCTGGAATTTCTCAGCCAATTCGAGCGGGGCTACGACCAGTTCCTCCAAAAGGGGCTATCGGTAATGATCCCCGAGTTTGAGGCACATTCGGAGGTCCTGGGCAAAATAATAACGGTGGTATGCGGAGACCGTGAAATTATGGGGAAAGCGCAGGGCTTCACTCCCGAGGGGGCGCTGCTGCTGCTCAGAGAAGATGGATCACAGGAAACCGTGTGGGCAGGAGATGTCTCACGCGTTGAAAGAGCAGTCTAATATTATTCTTGATCTCAAAACTACGTGCCCCTGGCGCGCTCCGTGGCTTCCTGCTTTCGCTTGCACTCGATGCACAAAGTCGTGACAGGCCTGGCGTTTAGACGCTCTCTTCCGATATCGTCGCCACACTCGTCGCATTGTCCGAAATGGCCTTCCTCGATCCTTTGCAGCGCCTCGCGTATCTTCATGATAAGCTTTCGTTCACGGTCGCGGATGCGCAGGATGAAGTTTCTGTCCGATTCAAGGGTAGCACGGTCGGTAGGATCAGGGAAATTCTCCTCGTTATCGGTCATCCCGGCCACTGTTTTTTCGGCTTCCGAATAGAGCTCATCGAGCCGCTTAAGAAGGACTTCCTTGAAATATGCTTGGGTTTCCTTATCCATATTCCGACTCCGCTGGCAGATTTAAGCGTTAGCGAGTAACATAATCGCCATCAAGAGTAAAGTGGAATCGTAATCCCGGGATCGCTAACCACGCTCAAAGGGACCGCTCTTTCCACCCGTTTTGAAAGTCAGGCGAGTATTGAGTATGGTCATTCCACGATCGATGGACTTGCACATATCGTAAATGGTCAAGGCCGCATTTGTTACCGCAACGAGCGCTTCCATCTCGACACCGGTCCTGTCGTTGGTTTTGACATGCGAACTGATCCTGATCTCGCTTTTCGACTCATCGGGGAAGAAATCCACCTCGATACCGGTCAACTGAAGCTGATGGCAAAGCGGAATAAGCTCCCAGGTCTTTTTGGCCGCCATTATACCGGCAAGCCTCGCAGCCTCAAAAACATTTCCTTTATAGATATCCCCCGAACAAATGCGCCGTAGAGTCTCAGCTGAGAGGCTGACAAAGGCCTCCGCCCGGGCTTCCCGTTGGGATGGTTCCTTCTCGCTTACGTCCACCATTCTCAGTCGGCCCTGCGAGTCGACGTGAGTCAGTTCACCGGTTGACATCTGTTTACCTCAGTTCCCATCTATGATCTGCACGAGCACAATCAGGTCCCCGGGCGGTGCTGCAGGCAAGATGGCATCACCTGCACCTGCCACCCGAATCCTCGTTCCGTCCACGATTCCCACCGGAATCCACGCTCGTAGCGAGCAGGCCTCTTCACACTCCCCGATCCCACCGCACAACTGGCATCCGGAACTCCTGGACCCGTTATTACAATGTCGGCAATAGACCATCCTCATATAACTGATTTCTTCGTAAAAGCCCCCGTTTTGAAGAGAGCTTCTCGAAATCTGCAAGTCGAACCTGAGGTCGCAGCCATGGCTGGTCCGTACATGGCGTTTGCCTATCCCGAACAGGTCCTGAAATATCTCATCGAATGAAGAAGCCTCGCCGCCTGCGTTGTGAATGTCCGTCCAGGATGAGTCAGAGTAGGTCTTCCTTGACTTCCTGTAGCCGCGAACCCTATCGTATTTTCGGCGTGCGGCAGGATCTTTAAGTATTTCATACGCCTTGCGGACTTCCCGAAAACGTTCGGCCGCCATGGTATTGCCTGGATTTCGGTCCGGATGCAGCTTCATAGCCAGATAACGAAACGCGCTACGTATCTCCTGATGGGAAGCCCGAACCGAAATCCCCAGGGTTTTATAGTAGCAGGTTTTATTTCTGGCTCTGACTTGTGGTTCCAAGTGGCATCCTTGTGTTTTGCTGAATTGAGGCCCTAATTTTATTAGCTATGGGGCAATAAAACAAGATCCGAGTCATCTCGTTGAATGTGTTCATGAAACACCGGTTTTGCAAGACTATCCATCGGCAGGGCGATCGGCCTGTGCGGAAAGCGCATCAGGGTGGTTTATACGTCTATCATACGAGGCTTAACGGCATCCAGGGCGCAATCACTCTAAGCCCCGGCCTGCCTCGGGCCGGACAGGCCGGAATTTTAGGAGTATCGGTTTAAACGATCCCTTTGGCTTCCAATTTTTTTAGAGCCGCAGGACCATAGCCAAGGTATTTAAGATAGATGTATCCGTTATCATAGCCCACGGGGCGACAGACCCATTTTGTCCTCGGCGGTGTTTCGGTGGCCTTCCAGTGTGCCTGGGCGCAGACTACGGGGCCGTAAACCGGGTCCTCTACAGGGGTGAACATGCCCCGATCCAGCCAGTTCTCATCATGCATCGTTTTCCAGGGCGAGACAATTTCGGCCACAACCGGAGTAATCGGGGCCAGGCGCCCACTCTTGGAGTACTCGATTGACTTATCGGTCAACTCTTTGCTCGTGTACTGCGAGGTGAGCGGATCGATCATGGACTGGTACTTAAGCTGCCAGTCCTTCTGAGTAAAGGGGGCAAGTGATTTCCATTCGCCGGCGCCCCATTCATCCCACTTGCCCAGCATATCCACCAAAGCCTGCCACATTTCCAGGCGGAGTCCCCCGAGAAAGACACCGCCATCTTTGGTCGGGTAAAATCCATAGAGCCACAGGCAGGCATCGAGGCTCCCGAATCGTTCGTTGACGACCTGCTGGTCCGCATACCAGTGAAGGGCATAGTCATTCAACCGTTCGTATGCTTCAGGAGTCGCCACGTCGATTGCCTGTCCTTCTCCGGTCATATCCCGGTGATAGAGGGCCGCAAGGATTCCTACCGCAGCAAATGTTCCAGATGTAGCCCACCCCATCCAGGGACCCGATTTGGTCGGAACGGCATAAGGCTTCTCCCGGCAACTGGAGCCTTCGGGCAGAACTTCGCCCGTCTGGTACTGAATTCCCGACCGGGCCTGACTGATATTATCGTAGTCGTACTGCCTGTTGACACTTTCCGGACCAAATTGACCGAACGCCGTAATTGAAGCAAAGATCAGGCGTGGATTGTCCGCGCTTAACTCTTTGTAACCGATCCCCCACTCATCCATCATTCCGGCCGGATAGGTCTCGATCACTATGTCGGCCTGGCCTGCAAGTGATTTAAGAATCTCCCTGCCCTCTTCAGTTTCGAGGTTAAGGGTGATGTGAAACTTGTTTCTCCCCTCCTGAAGGTAAGCAAGACCGGTACCCTGATGTTTAATTCCGCCAGGGGAGTAGGTCCTTATCAGATCGCCGCCGGGAGGCTCGATTCTAATGGTTTTTGCGCCCGATTCCGCCAGCAGTGACGAACAAAAACAGCCCGCCATGCTGCGGGAGCTGAGGTCCAGAACGACGAGATCATCCAGCGCTTCCGGTTTTTCGAAGGCCTTGGCAGGGTCGTCCAAAGATCTTATACGATCAGCCCAATCAGCCCAGCTTGGTCTTTCTTGCTCTTTCATTTTCATCACCTCCTCAAAATTAGGCCGGACTTCTGGTCCCAATCCGCAGGCGGCCGGCGGCCCTGCTGATCTTTCCATTTTCCAATGGCTCCATCCCGGTAGAGGCCGTCGATCTCGGACTGGCTCTTCCCGAGAATTTTCGCCATGATGAAGTCATTGTCAAAACCCACCGGCCGTACATTCCATTTGGTCTTGGGGGGCGTTTTGGACATCATCACCGGAAATTCATGATCCACGTATTGGCCGTACATTGGATCGTCGATCTCCTTTACAAAACCCCTGGCCCTTCGATGGGGATCCTCATTCATGTCCTGTGCATTGTGGAGATGAACGGCCGCAAACCCGAACTCCTTTCCCAAAGATTCAATCTCGCCAGCGGTCTTTGTTATCGCCCAATCCGAAATAATCTTGAGAATGGCCAGGGCATTTTCTTCCCTGAGCCGGTCGGAGTGATCCCTGAACCTGGGGTCCTCTCTCAGTTCCGGTCTTTTCATCGCTGCGCAGAGGCCACCGAACTCTTCGGGCGCCGGAGCGGCAATGGCAACGAATTTTTCATCGCTGCACAAAAAGGTATCCGCAGGACATATGCACTGGTCCCTGTTTCCCGAAGGTTCAGCGCTTTTCCCGGCGAATTGCTGGTAGGGCCACACCCATCCCATCGGCCTCATTATGTTCTCGATCTGAGACATTTCTATGTATTGCCCCCGGCCGGTCCTCTTCCTATGATGGAGAGCGGACAGGACAGCCACTTCGCCCATCAATGCTCCGAACACGTCACACACCCAGATGGACTGTTTTAGAGGGGGACGGCCCGCAAAGCTTGAAATCCATGCAAAGCCTGCCAATGCCTGGGCGGCCCCATCGTTCGAGGGCCGGTTTTCTTCTGCGTACTCGCCCCACTGCCCAAAACCGTTTTTCTCGATGTAGATAATGCCGGGATTAAACTCCTTGATCTGCTCATAGCCAACATTCCACCGGTCGGGAACTCCAGGGCGCATGTTGAATTCTATAATGTCTGACTTTGCCGCAAGCTCTCTAAAAATTTGCTGGCCCTTATCGCGATGCAGATCCAGGGCAAGGTAGAGCTTATTTGGATTGATGTGCATGAAAGCAGGACCCTGCTCTTTGTAGAACCAGCCGAAAGGATTGAGTGACCGCGTGACATCGCCTAGTGGAGGAAGCTCGACCTTGATAACCTCAGCCCCCATTTGACCCAGAAATGACGGACCCGCTGGTCCGAACAGGAGCGTACAGACCTCCAGGACACGGATTCCTTTTAGTGGGCCGGGCTTTTTGAACTTATTTTTTACATAATTCTGGAATGCCCCGGACATAAATCTCCTCCTTCAATGCGGATGGGCTGCTAATAAAAGGGAAAGCTACTTTGAAACACAAGGGATTACACATCAAAAATGTGCCTGCCGATATTGTGCAACTCGATCTGGGTTAAACTTCCGCTTGCGCTGCAGACCTCCTTTCCGTCAAGGAATAACTCCTGTAGACATTATTAGAAGCACAAAACGATGATTGACCTGTGAATCTCTCGATGGACAAAGTTTTCGCAGAACGCGACACAACGGCGCAGCACAGCATTCAGTATGCTACAACCGCAAAGCGAAGAAAAGCGAGAAAAGCTTTATTGAAGAAAGAACGCGCCGATTTATTGGAAGAAATGGGAAAGCATGCCGAGCACATCGAACTACTTGCGGACGTGGCATTCGCCGCAGGTAACCGGCCCGGTTTTCATGGTCTCATGGCAGGTTTTGCACTGAAAGTGGAAAGCATCCTTGAGCGAAGGCTGGTCATCCTCGGCTTCCTTCTTGTGACAGGAATCGCAGGTCTGCCCCTCCCCGCCCCGGTTATTCAGGAATGCGTCAAAATCATGATGGCACCGAGTGCAATCCAGCTTGTTTTCCGCATGGAGCTTGTGATTGAACTCGACCAGGGGTCTCTGGTGTTTCCCAAGCTCGCTATGATTAAGCGCAAAGGTATCATCCTGGGAATGAGCCAGCGGGACAAAAACCGCAAGAACCAGGACAACCAGCAAAAGTTTTATATATGTCATTGGAATTCCCTTCTTTGCAGCTCCGTTTCGAACACTCTTTCCCGTCGAGTTAATCCTGCGCTTCCTCATCGTCGGTATCAACAGGTCTAAACTTCTCCGGAATGATCATCGCCTCCGTGATCACCTCTTTGAACTGAATCACCTTGACTCCGAGATTATACTCAGTGTTCAGGTCCTTGATCTGATCGAAACAGTTATGGCAGGGAGAGCGAGATTATACTCAGTGTTCAGGTCCTTGATCTGATCGAAACAGTTATGGCAGGGAGAGATGACAATCTTTGCGCCGGTCGCCCTTATCTGCTCGGCCTTTATCCTTCCAGACTCAATCCTTCTTTTCTTGAACTCGGCCCCCATTGGAATAAAACCGCCCCCGCCCCCACAGCAGTGATTATAGATGGAGTTGGGCGTCATCTCACGGAAATCCTTGGCGATGTACTTCATAATTGCCCGGCCCTCCTCCCACAGGCCCCCGTTTCTGGAAACATTGCAGGGGTCCTGGTAAGTTACGGGTTCTTCGAGCATCTTGTCCGGATCGATTTTGATCCGGCCGTCCCTCAGGTATTCATAAAAAAGGCGCACTGAGTGGACGATCGGAAGGGGAGGTTTGCCGCTACGGTAACCCAACATGTATGGGCCTTCGAAAAGAGCCGACCTGTAAGCGTGCCCGCATTCGGTGATTGCGATCGCCTGCACCCCGAGCTCCAGGGCCTTGGTGTACATGTTTTTTACAATCTGGCCCGCCAAGGCTTTATCCCCGGCAAACATGGCCAGATTGGTGTCGTCCCAGCCGGTGCTGGGCATTGTCCAATCTTCCTCGGCCACAGTAAATATCTTGGCCACCATCGCAATATCCTGCGGATAGTACATGGGTTCGCGGGCATTTACCGTATACATTATTCTAGCGCCCTGCTTGTCGATCGGGATCTCGAGACCTCTCATCTCTTCGGCTGTTTCCTCCGCCATCCATGTGCAGGTTTCGACGAAGTCCTCTTTGCTCATGCCCATCTGATTGCCTGAAGCGCGGTAGTTATCCGAGGCCTTGAGCAGGCCTGCCGGGGCAATCCCCTGCGAGTGGCAGATCCCGCGCACGGTGGCGATCATTATGGATATATCAATACCGAACGGACAGAAGAGCGAACATCGCCTGCATACCGTGCATTCGCCCCAGATGATGTTGTAGCATTTTTCCAAAAACTCGCGGTCCACCTCGCCTTTTCTGCGATAGAGTTCTTTCAGCGTTGTCCTTACCTTGTATGCCGGACTCAGCTTGGGGTCCCTATTTTTTGCAAGATAGAACAAGCAGCTCTCCGCGCAAAGGCCGCAACTCGCACAAATACTCAGCCAGGTCCTGATCCTTGCGCTATCGTTTATGTCCAAAAGCTCTTTTATCACTTTCGTATTGATCGGCTTTTGAAGCGCGTCGCTCATTTTTCCGCTTCTCCTCTCGAATAAAACCTAATTCCATTCAGACTGTTTCTGAACGGACGGCTACCAGGTCCGCGCCCCTCGCCTTCCCATCTCGAATCCAAGAGAAACGCGCGCAAAAAAGAAAAGGACAATATGGCCAAGCTTGCTGAATGGGATGATGACCAGGAGTATTTCAGCGAAAAGAACATGCAGAATCATAGTAAGTTTATAAGGGCCGATCTGGTGATATGCGAGAAAACCCGTAACGAAAGGCGCACTCGTCAAAATGAGTAGAAAATAATCCCAGGCCGTGGACAGAAACCGCACTTCCGCGCGGACTATTCTTCTGACAAGCAGGACTGCAGCCGCCAACAGAAAGACCACCGTGAGAGCGTCTGCGATAGAATCGGGCAGCGAAGGAAGCCCGACGCCGAATGCTTCCTGCCAGAGCATATTGTGCGCAAGCAAAAAGATAGGAACACCCAGCAAACAGAGATGGAACAGGAAAAAGGCTATTGCGAAAACTGGTTGGTTCCGCAATCCTACGCTTCCAAGCGGGATCAGCCAGTGTACGATTGAACGAATGGCCCATTTCACATTCACGTGGTTATATAAAACCCTGTCGCGTTCCTTGCTAATTCCATAAAGATAGGTCAGCCGCACACTGAGGCCCACGATAAATATTATAAAAGCTGCCCAGAGTGCAGGCCCGGTGAGAAATTCATAAAATTCGTTCATGCGCTGCGCCCCCATGATGAGGATAGATCGGTTATAAATTGGATCCGTAAACACATTAGCTAACTTAGGTCAAATTTAGCAGTTATTATAACACATTCATCTACCAACAGAAATTGCCCCGATTTTGACACAACACCAAAACAGCCCGCGATCCAGGAACAAGATCGGAAGAAAACGAGACGAGAAGCGATTCGGCAGGATCAGTGGATTGGGATTGGTTTGGTATAAATCACATTCGGGAGTCTTTTTCAAGAAGATCGTTTCAAAATTATCTGTTCGGAATTCAATGCAAGTTCAGGGAGCGGATACACCCTGCTCTGCGGTTTCATCTTTTTTTGGACACCAACAGATGCAAGGGCGGATATTACAAAAAATGATAATTAATATCTAAAAATGGTAATTTGACCCAGGGTGACCCAGATCCAGAGGCGCCCATTTTTCACATTGCAGCCGACAACGCGCAGGAGAACACGTATGGGCGTCAGCCCCCTGGCCGGGAAACCCGCTCCGCAATCAATTTTGGTAAATATTCCCAGACTGGTTTCCACTTACTATACCAATCATCCGGACCCCTCAGAGAAAAGCCAGCTTGTTGAATTCGGCACCTCCGGCCACAGGGGGTCGTCTTTCAAACACACTTTCAATGAGGACCATATACTTGCGATAGCCCAGGCTATCTGCGAATTCCGCAAAACATGCGGCATCCGGGGACCCCTCTTTCTTGGAAAGGACACTCACGCGCTTTCAGAGCCAAGTTTCGCTACGGCAATCGAGGTACTCGCAGCAAACGGCGTTGACATAGTGATCCAGTCAGACCGGGGATATACACCTACTCCCGTGATCTCGCACACCATTCTGGCACATAACCGCAACAAGGACTCCCTGGCTGACGGTATCGTAATAACTCCATCTCACAATCCGCCTGAGGATGGGGGTTTCAAGTACAACCCGCCCGACGGCGGGCCCGCGGACACGGAGATAACCACGGCGATTCAGCGAAGGGCAAATGAGCTGCTACGGGGAAAAAATCGCGAGGTGAAAAGAATTCCCTACGAGCGCGCCCTTAAGAGCGGCCGGATAGTTTTGCAAGATTTCATAGGATCGTATGTGGGCGACCTTCGAAGTGTAATCGACATGGATGCGATCAGTTCAGCCCGGATTCGAATCGGCGTTGATCCGATGGGTGGCGCCTCCCTGCCCTACTGGGAACCAATCGCTGAAATGTATGGCATTCCGCTCGATATTGTGAACCGGACTATCGATCCGGCTTTCGGTTTTATGACGGTCGATAAGGATGGAAAGATCAGGATGGACTGTTCTTCGCCTTATGCGATGGCAAGGCTGATAGGACTCAAGGACTCCTTCGACGTGTCCTTCGGTAACGACCCGGACAGCGACCGGCATGGGATAGTAACCAGAAGCGCCGGGCTTATGAACCCGAACCATTACCTTTCGGTAGCTGTCTGGTACCTTTTCCAGAACAGGCCGGCATGGGGAAAAAATGGAGGCGTTGGGAAAACGCTCGTCAGCAGCGCAATGATAGACAGAGTCTCCGCACATATCGGCCGCAGGTTGTTCGAAGTACCGGTCGGGTTCAAGTGGTTCGTGGGCGGCCTGCTTGAGGGTTCATATGCATTTGCGTGCGAAGAGAGCGCCGGCGCCTCTTTCTTGAGACTGGACTCAACGGCCTGGTCGACTGACAAAGACGGCATAATTATGAACCTGCTCGCCGCCGAGATCATGGCCAAGACCGGTAAGGACCCGGGGCAAATTTACATCTCCCTGACCGAACAGTTCGGAAATCCTTTATACGAAAGAATCGACGAGCCGGCAAACCAGGAACGCAAATCCATACTGAAGAAACTCGGTCCTGAAATGATCTCATGCGACACGCTTGCAGGCGAGAAAATTGAGGCAAAGCTCAGCCACGCTCCGGCCAACGGGGCTCCAATTGGCGGAATCAAAGTACCAGCCCAAAACGGCTGGTTTGCCGCCCGCCCCTCCGGTACCGAAAATATTTACAAAATCTACACGGAAAGCTTCAAAAGCAGGGAGCACCTCCTCCAGATACAGCAAGAGGCCAGGGACATCGTCAACAACGCCTTCAAAACGGCGGGGGTATAAACGGAGCCCGGATGACGGAAGCCGGATGACCGATACAAGCCGCATAGGGAGCGTGGAGATTCAGACTTCCGCCCTCCGACATCCGACGTCGGTTCATTTCGCTTCCTCAATTGTCATGGCGGCCGGATTGGGGTCCTGGTTTATTGCGGGCGCATACTCATTGGGCGCAACGTTTCCTTGGAAAGCCGGGCTGCCGGCAACATTGGGGTCAAAAAGGGGCGGCATCTCGCCCGGAGGCAACTGCTGCGGGTTAGCCGGATTGAAGCCCGGCTGAGGCTGAACACTTGCAGGCCGATTGGCCCCCATTACCTGCGGCGCAACTCCGGGCGCAGCCATCGGCTGCTGAGCAGGAGCCGGAGCAAGGGGGAGCGATGGTTGAGTAACCTCTTTATCTTCGGCAAAAAGACCGACTGTAAACGTTTGGCCATCCTTTTCGAGCGAGATACTCTTGGATTCGATTTTCGACACACGGTAATCGCTGACCATCTGTCCCTCCCGAACCGTGACGAAAGGAGACGCGGGCTGCCCTTTCCGGCCCGCCGCGCCGGCCGGCTGGTTCTTCATTCGCAACACCGCCTTTTTTGAATTCCTCTGGATTATTACTCCATCGAGTTGAATGTTGCCAATTGTCATTCCAAGTTTAGCGGCTTTTGCAGATGCATCCGCAAACTCTGGGGGAGGCTTTCGGTCCGCTGCGAACAAGTTTTTCTCAACCATCAGCGGGGTAGCCGCGCAAATAGAGCTAAATACGCCACCCCATACCAGAAACAAGAAAACCCAAAGAATTCTATTCACAAACACCTGTCTGCTCCTGTGGTTCCTGCCCCGGATATTTCCCGTCCACAAAGACCCTTTTCCAATTCGCAAACAGTATCTCATCGGGTGTTTTCGGATGGACACCGTACAAGCGCAAGCCCTGGAGGGTCAAACCGGTAATCAATCTACTTCTCTATAAATCTACCTGATTGCAGGGCCAAATTCCACCACAACGTAAATTTCGCCGGAGGTCTGCGAAAAGACATAACTGCTCATTGCGCTATCTGCGTCACAGTGGTGACTGCTTGCGCTTTTACTCAAGGTAGATCTTCGAAAGCTTGTCGATCATCTCGTGAAAGGCTTCATGGGTCCCCTGCCCGATCTCTTCCTTTTCGAAGCGGTCGAATTGCTCCCCGATCATTTGCAGCTTATCGGCGGGAAGAGCTTTTTCGGCCATCGGGAACAGAACATTGTTTTCTTTCCATATATGGCTCCTGAGAAGGTCCACATACTGGAGCGCCGGGGTTGTGAACACCAACAGAGCACCCGATTCTCCTTTCTCGTAAGAGATCATTAGGTTCTTCATCTCTCCCATGAATAGCCGGCCTCTGCCGTGCTCAGAGAGCATCACTGCGAGCGGTCCATCCTCTTTCGGGACCCCCGCCTCCTCCATTGCAAAAAAAAGGATCCGCTCCTCTTTGCCGTGATGACACCGTTCGGCAAAAACCTGCAAAAAATCCAAAACCTGCTTCAGATGATCGATTGGGACGCTTTTACCAGCCGCGATCCTCTCCGACATTCTTTCGAGTACATCAAGCATCAGAAGAATTCCCTCATGCTCGGCCTTGAGATCCTCTATCGGTTTCATGGCTCATCTCTTTCTGAAGACTAGTGCTAAGAATTGCTGAAGGTCCCCTGGGATTTAGTGCCAGGATTGACAAACCGGCGGATAGCCGGTTGCCGTCCGGGAAGGGTGTTTTTTGAGAGTAGAAAAAGAAATACTCAAATGCCCCCGCAAAGATGGGCGGGGAAGAATTATTGGAAGCAGAGAGCAGTGAGCCGGGATCACACTTCTTGCTTCTCACTGCAGTCTTTGCCGGTTCATGATTTATTCTTTCACGCCAAGTTTCTATCAGGCCAACCCTTCGGCTACGAGCAGCTTCCCTAGCATGAAAGCCGTTAAGCGCATCACTTTTGATTCCAGGTGATTTTATTCGCCGGAAGCCTTATTGTCCAGAGTGAATTCCGGAAGCCCGGCATGCAAACCGGCACCAAAGAGACTCACTTGTAGATTGCAAGGACAGATTATGGCTATAGCTTTACGGCACTTATGCACTCAGCTCCACGAAAGGGCACATCTCGCTCACAGTTCAATAGCCGCGTNNCCTGCTCCACGGCAAGCGGATTGCTTCAGCCGCCATCTGCGCCGCCAGGTCCGGTGGAGCTTCACGTAGGCGCGGTGGTCGAGACTGCCACCGGCAATGTGATAGGCATGGACGAGCTTATAGGCAAGCTTTCCAACGTATCCGTCGTTTACGTTGGGGAAATGCACACGAGCGCAGAAGATCACAAGATTCAACTCGCTGTCCTTCAGAAACTCTCTCAGGGGGGACGATGCGTTGAACTGGCAATGGAGATGTTTCCGGCAACGGCGCAACCGGTTCTGGACCGCTACGTCCGGGGAGAAATGTCCCAGGATGACTTTCTTAAAGATGTCGGATGGGAGGAGGTCTGGGGATTTCCCTATTCTCTCTACCGGGACCTTATCGAGTGGCAGAAACAGAACAACATGCCCATTATTTGCCTTAACGCCCCAAATAAGGTGGTTAGAAAGATAGGTCATAACGGCCTTGGTTCTCTCACACCCGACGAGCGCGCCCAGGTTGCCGGCGAATTTCATCTCGACGACCCCGCTAACCGGGACCGTATCCGCAAGGAGTACACGGTACATGAAAAGACCAGGATCAAAGATTTCGAATCCTTTTTCGAAGCGCAACTCGCCTGGGAGGAGACAATGGCTCAAACCCTTGCGGAGCGCCTGGAGCAGACTGGAGGGAAATGCAAAATTGTTGTCGCTATCGGTGAAGGCCATATAAGCGACCGCCTCGGGGTCCCGTATCTCGCCCGTCTGCGAAAACCGCACGAATACAGGA
>OMSV01000185.1 GCA_900290385.1 Syntrophobacter sp. SbD2
CGGCCGGTGTTTCAACCGCTGCGATGTCGCCTACATAGTCGGGCTGGAAATGAGGGGGCTCTCTCCCAACGCCCGCCGATACATGGAAAGCGGCGCGGTCAAAATGACCGAATGGTCCAATGCCGCCCTTGCATGGCGTTGCAAGGCGGCTTCGATGGGTTTGCCTTTCCTGCCCGCTCGCGTGATTCTTGGAACTGACATTATGAAGCACAGCGCCGCAAAAACGATCGAGTGTCCCTTCACGGGGCAAAAGCTCATCGCCCTTCCGGCGCTCTATCCCGACGTGGGAATTATCCATGTCCACCGGGCGGACATTTTCGGCAACTGCCAACTCGATGGTATCACGATCGCTGATTACGAGGTGGGGCGCTCTTCTAAGCGCGTTATCATTACCACCGAGCACCTGGTTGATACCGACGAAATTCGAAAGGACCCCCTCAAAACCCTTTTGCCTTTCTGGCTGGTCGATGCCGTCTGTCATGTCCGGTATGGCAGTTATCCGGGCAACATGCCCTACGAGTACTTTTCCGATGAAGATCACCTTGCGGAGTGGGTGCAAGCCGAGCAAGATCCCAATACCTTCCAGAAATTCCTCGACAAGTACATCTACGGTGTCAGTAATTTCGCAGAATACCTGGAACTGAAGGGCGGGGAATCGCGGATGGCAGAGCTGCGCGAACTCGAACCCATGCGGCGAAATGAAGAAGGGCCCATGCCTGCGAGCGGAGGAAGCCTATGAAATCGAATAATAACCGCTACAACCTGATGGAACTGATGGTGTGCGTTGCCGCCCGCCAGCTCGAAGACAGCAGGACTGCCGTCATCGGTACCGGAATGCCGCTGGCCGCCGCAATGCTTGCTCAAAAGACGGCCGCGCCAAACCTGGTCATCCTGTTCGAGGCCGGCAGCGTTGCTCCGAAGCTGCGGCGGCTGCCTATTTCAGTTGCCGACTCCAACACGCAGACCGACGCTCTGTTGCTCTCCGGCATGGATATAGTCTTCGAGGCCTGCCAGAGGGGTACTGTTGATTATACATTCCTGGGCGGGGCGCAGATCGACATGTATGGGAACATCAATTCCACGATGATCGGAACTGACTACGACCACCCAAAGGTGCGCCTGCCCGGCAGTGGAGGAGCAAACGATCTGGCTTGCCTCTGCTGGATGACGCTTGTTATCACGCCTCACGACAAGCGAAGGTTTGTCAAGAAGTTGGATTTTCTGACTACCCCCGGCTATCTCACCGGCCCAGGCGCCAGGGAGCGAGCCGGATTGCCTGCGGGCTGCGGGCCCTATAAGGTCATAAGCACGCTCGCCTTGATGGGATACGATCCTGAAAGCAAACGAATGCGCGTGGAAAGCCTGCACCCAGGGGTAACCAAAGAGGAGGTGATAGAGAATACCGGTTTCGAGATGCTTTTTCTTGACGCATTGCCCGAAACCCCGGAACCGACCGATCAGGAGTTAAAGCTTCTCAGGGAGGAAGTTGATCCCCTGGGTCTTGTGATCGGTAAGTCCGGCCAGTGAATCAGGCGAGCTGCGAGCCGTCAGCTTTGCAGTTGAGTCGATTTCGTGCTTTTGACTACATTTTCTTCACCTCGATGCGGGACCGTCCCGGGTGAACGATAGACATCCCACCAGGGTGGAGGAGGCTGCTTTTCTTACAATCACTGCTCTTTTTTCCGGAGGTGCACCATGGATTTTCAACTTACCGATGAACAACGCATGATCAAAGATACTGTCCACAAATGGTCTGTAAATGAACTGGGACCGCTGCAGGAGAAAATCGACGATGAGGACTGGTTCCCCCCCGATTTCTTCCACAAATGCGCCGAGATTGGCATCCTGGGAATAACCATCGATGAGAAATACGGAGGACTCGGCGGCGATGTGCTGATGCAAGCCTTGGCCATCGAAGAGATGAGCCGCATCTGCCCCGCTCTGGGCATGAGCTATGGGGCGCATTCCAACCTGTGCGCCCATAACATCTATAAGAATGCGAGCGAATACCTCAAGCAAAAGTATCTGCCGCCGCTGATTGCCGGGGAAAAAATCGGCGCGCTGGGCTTGACCGAAACGGGCGCCGGATCGGATGCCATGAGTCTTAGGACCCGTGCGGTTAAGCAGGGGGACAAGTACATCCTCAATGGCAACAAGATGTTTATTACTAACGGTCCTGTTGCCGACACACTTCTGGTCTATGCCAAGACATCACCGGAGTTGGGGGCAAGGGGGATAAGCGCCTTCGTAGTGGAAAAGGATTTCCCCGGCTTCTCTGTGGCGCGAAAGCTCAAAAAATGCGGCATGCGAGGCTCTCCGACAGCCGAACTCGTCTTCGAGGATTGTGAAGTGCCTGCCGTAAATCTTGTAGGTCAGGAGAACAAAGGCGTCAACGTGATGACCAGCGGTCTTGACGTAGAGCGGATAGTTCTGGCAGGGGGCTCCGTTGGTATGGCGCAACAGGCCTTGGACTACTCCATCAAGTATTCGGTGGAGCGTGAACAATTCGGCCAGGCCATTGCCAGTTTCCAGATGATCCAACAAAAACTCGCAGACATGTACACCCGCACCGAAGCTTCACGGCTCCTCGTCTATCGGGCGGCGGAGGCCGCTCAAACAGCCGCCAGGGGAGGTAAAGGCACTGAGCTTACAAAGCTCGCCGCAGCGGCTATCCTTTTTGCTGCTGAATCAGCTACCTGGGTTTGCGATCAGGCCATCCAAATCCATGGCGGTTATGGGTACTGCCTGGAATTCCCGGTCCAGAAGCTTTGGCGTGATGCCAAACTCTACGAAATCGGGGCTGGTACAAGCGAGGTTCGGCGGCTTATCATTGCACGCGAGCTTACTCGAGAGGAATTTTCCAAGAAAGCCGAACGCTTCGGCCAACATGCAACTGGGTCCAAAACTGCCGGCAAAGCAGGTTAAATCAACGGGATTTCGGGGAAGATAAGAGGTGATGCGATTTTCTATTTCTAAAGAGGGGGGTTACATGACCACACCTATTCAGCAGAAAATTCGCGACAAAAAGAGGACATCGCAACAGATTGCAGACATGGTAAAATCAGGAGACTGGATAAACAACGGAAGCGTCGGCGGAGATTCGACTGTTTGTACCGAAGCCGTGGCGAGGAGGCTGGGGCCTGGTCCTGCTGATCTTAAGAATATCGAATTCTGGATGTATGCCCAGTTTTATCCCCACCATGAACTGCAGGAAATCGATCCCCAGCAGCAATATCACTGCGTTCATGAATTCTTCTTCTTCCCGTGGAACCGCAAGGCCCGAGATACCAATAACGTGACGGATTGGGCTCAGTGGGGTTGGTCGTACGGCATGTGGGCCCACCATTACAGGTTCATCAATGCCGTGCGCGAAAAGCGCGGCATCGACTGGTGGTTCAATGCCGCAACGGCGGCGGACAACCACGGTTTTTTCAACATGTCCTACGGGACAAACAACTGTAATATATTCCAACAGACTGCCAGGAAAATCGTTTTCGAGGTTCGGAGCGATTACCCCTGGGCAGAAGGAGGGCGCTTCAATACCATACATATCGACGACATAGATTACTGGGTCGAAGTCGACTGCGAAAAATACAAATGGCCTCAGATTAACGAGCGCGCCATCAAACCAAAGCCCGAAGAAGAAGCAATTGCAAAGCATGTAATGAGCATCATGAGGGACCGTGATATAGTACAGCTCGGCATCGGCTCACTTCCCTCCGCTTGCGTAGCCGCAATGGAAAACGCGGGCTTTAAAGACCTGGGGATTCACACGGAGATGCTCAATTTCGGTCTGATCAGGCTGATCGAATCGGGCCAGGTCACCAATGCATACAAGAATGTCGACCGGAACAAAAGCGTATGGACCTTCGCCTTTCCGGTGGATGTGCAATGGTACTACGATACGGTCAATCGCAATCAGCACCTGGCTGCCTATGACATCGGCTATACGAACAACTTCCAGGTCCTGAGCCGAATTGACGACATGATTGCCATTGACAACTGCGTAGCCGTTGATCTTCTTGGACAGCAGTGTGCCGGCTTTTATGAAAAACGGCCCATTTCCAGCACCGGCGGGTATTTCCAGTTTGTCAGCTTCTGCGCGATGTCCAAGGGGGGCAGGGGTGTGGCATCCATGACCTCGAGGAGCAAACATGGAACCTCGAGAATAGTTCCCTTTCTCCCGGAGGGCTCCAGCGTAGATGTGCCTGCCCAACTGACAAACTATGTATGCACCGAATACGGCATCGTAAACTTGAGAGGACTCAGCGGTTACGAGAGGGCGAGCGCGTTGATCTCCATTGCCCATCCCGACGACCGGGAATGGCTGGAAAAAGAAGCGCGAAAGCACGGACTGCTGGCGCCTAAATTCCCCGTCTCAATGTATTGCGGAGAAAACGGCGACAGGAGGTATCCGGGCTACGAGGACAGAAGGTCCTATAAGCTGCCGCTNNGCTTCCCGCTTTGATTCTACGCTCCATTTTCAAAAATCGGGCTGAGGCCTCACAGCCGGTGCAGGCATGTTTTTGTCTGTACGAGCAAGCTTACGAGGGTCCCGGAGTTTTCCTGGCAAAGCCCGTCCGGCTTCAGCAAATTTAAAAAGCGCCCACCTGAAGATTGATATTGAAACAAAGCTTGATCTCATCTAACATTCCGGTGTAAATTTTCGCGTTCAATTAGCAAAAAACCGGGAAGATATCAGAGGAGTTGCAGCCGCCTGTTTTATGCGGCCTGCAATCGTTTTTTATTCATCTTGTGAGAGGGTTTCGAAAAATGGATTTTGGATTGAAAGATAAAGTTGCATTTGTGGCCGGTGCGAGCCAGGGAATCGGTAAAGCGACTGCAATCGAACTGAGCAGGGAAGGGGCAAAAGTTGCCATCTGCGCATTAGACGATCCGGAACTGCCCAAAGCCGTTGAAGAAATCCGCTCGATTACCGGTAACGAGGTCATTGGCATTCCCGTCAACCTCACCGTGAGCGAAGATGCGAGGAATTTCATCCGCAAGGGCCTCGAGCATTTCGGGACGGTGGATATCCTGGTAAACAACTCCGGTGGTCCTCCGGATAAGAAGTTCCTGGAAATTGACGAAGAATTGTGGGAGTTTGGTTTTCGCCTCAATCTTATGAGTACGATCATGATGACCCGCGAAGCCGTTCCCGTGATGATGGAAAAACGCTGGGGCCGGATAATTNNCCTACAACATAACCGTAAACAATGTTTGTCCGGCGTATATCGCGACCGAACGCGTGCGCAAGCTCTCGATCGATGTCGCAGAAAAGCAGGGTACAACGCCCGATGCGATTATCCGCAAATGGGAATCTCAAATGCCCATCGGGAGAATGGGCCAACCCGATGACGTGGCCGCACTGATAGCTTTCCTTGCGTCCGAGCGGGCCGGCTTCATTACGGGTGATTCCATTCAGATAGATGGTGGATACTACAAGGGTGTAATGTAGAGGTATTGATCTGATGACTCAACGCACTGCATATGTTCGCTCAGTGGGCCGCTTTTTGCCGGAAAGGAAGCTCACCAACAGCGATCTTGAAAAGATGGTGGACACTAGCGACGAATGGATCTTAAGCCGGACCGGGGTTCGGGAACGCCGTATTCTGGAACCGGGTCTGGGATGTTCCTATATGGCGGTTCGGGCTGCACGGGAATGCCTCGAAAGGGCCGGAGTCGGCCCTGAGGAGCTTGACCTCATCATTGTAGGCACGGTGACTCCCGACATGATGTTTCCCGCAACCGCGTGCCTCGTGCAGAATGAAATTGGGGCAAAAAATGCCTGGGGGTTCGACTTGTCAGCCGGATGCTCAGGGTTCCTTTTCTCCCTTTCGACGGCAGCCCAGCTTATAGAGGCTGGAAGAGTCAACAGGGCGCTTGTCATAGGCAGTGACGTAATCAGCACCCTTATCGATTACACCGATAGGAACACCTGCGTTATTTTCGGAGATGCCGCAGGGGCCGTGCTCCTGGAGGCATGCACCGAACCCGGATTTGGTATTCTCGATTTTATTTTGCATATTGACGGTTCCGGAGGGGAATACCTTTGTATGAAAGGTGGAGGGAGCCGCAGGCCGGCAACGCACGAAACCGTGGATAACCGGGAACATTTCGTCTTTCAGGATGGCCGGAACGTATTCAAGGCAGCAGTGAGCGAAATGTCGAGCGTTACGGCCGAGATTCTCGAAAAAAATGGTCTTACCGGCAATGACGTCACCTTCTTGATCCCCCATCAGGCAAATAACCGCATCGTGGAAGCCACCGGCAGACGTATAGATATCGAGAACAAAAAGGTGATCGCAAACATTGGCAGCTATGGAAACACGGTTTCAGCGAGCGTTCCGCTAGCTCTCTACGAAGCAGTGTTGGAAAGAGAACCTGGCGTTAAAAAGGGCGACTATCTGGTGCTGGCCGCTTTTGGGGCCGGCTTTACATGGGGAAGCGCCCTGCTCAGATGGTGGGAGCAATAGCGGACCTGCAGTGCGCAGTCAGTGCAAGGGCAGCTGCGGCAAGGTGTTCCAGTCCGTTGGCCTGGCAATTCCTCCAACCCTACGCGAAATCTGATTCCGTCTT
>OMSV01000197.1 GCA_900290385.1 Syntrophobacter sp. SbD2
ATGTTCCTGGAAATGCACCAGCTTGCTTTTGGCGGGTTTTCTTGCCAGCCACAAGCGCCCGGCCCAACTCACAACTGTTACGATGCACACAATTGAGAACAAAGGGTCCGGCAAATCGGATACGGTCTCCGAGAAAAGAAAACGGTAACCGACTTTTTCCGACACGAATTCCGCAAGCTTGAGGTCCAGATAGAGGAAGCCGGATATAATCAGGGCGGCAAAAATCACAAATCCGCTAAGAATGTTTTTCCATCTCATGTTGGAACCCATAATGCAACTTTACTACAAAGAATCATTCAAGTCATGACGAACTTGGTCCAAGGTGGTATAAGGCAAAACAAAGGGGTGTTCCATGAAAAAATTATTCAGATGTCTGTTGAGGGTCCTTATCGCATGCTTTGGAATTGGTTCTTTTTTGCCGGTTGCGGTGTTTGCCGGCCCTGAGACTTCCAGCATCATTATTGCCGAAACCAATTATAAATTTGGGCAACTCTCGGAAATGGAGCTGCTATCTCATGATTTTATTGTGAAAAATAGCGGTAAAGCCATTCTAAATATAAGAGATGTCCAACCCGCTTGAGGCTGCACCATTGCCCGTTTTGACCGGGCGATCCCTCCAGGTGGGCAGGGAAAAGTTACTTTAGAGGTGGGTCTGAAAGGGTGCCAGGGATACGTAAAAAAGACGGTAACCGTTTTGAGCGATGATCCGGCAAACCCTCGTGTGGTCCTGCAGCTCGAGGGGACCGTTAAGCCACTGATCGAGGTTTTGCCCGAAAAAACGGTCTATTTTCAGGGGATTGCAGGTGATCTTAATGAAAAAACCGTCGATCTGGTCACGACCTCGAAAATGTTTCATATCCATAAAGTGGATGACACTCTTGATCAGAAGGTCACATACAAACTTGAAACAGTAGAGGACGGGAAACATTACCGGCTCAGAATATCCAATAACACCCGGCTGGGAAATTACAGGGGATCCATTACTGCTCATACCGATTTTGCGGAAAAACCCGAACTTAACATCTGGGTAAACGGTTCAATCGAGGGCGAGATTGGGATCAGGCCTAGAATTATGGTCGTTGGCCGGCTAAGTGTCGATCAGGGGATAATCACCGGAAAGGTGATGGTTGTTGATAATAAGAAGAAAGCTTTCAAAATCGTAAAATGCATGTGGGATGAACGACTCATTCACGTGAGGCAGGAGCCTTTGCCCGATGGAACCGGATTCAGCCTGGAAGTGACGCCCAAAGTGGAGAATATCCCCCCCGGCAGCCGGATCCCAACTGTACTGGGGGTTCAGACAGATGTGCCTTCCGAAGAAAATCTGGAGGTCCAGGTCCAGGCAATTAATCTGGTGGAAACGCCCCGGTGATGGATTTATCATATCGGACGGGCATGTGAGAAAAACTAAACGTTTTTATTGAAGCCCCGGACGATCTTGCTTATAATTGCGGGCGATTTTTGGGAGACGGCAGTTTTATGGCAAACAGCGGTCCTGCTATGGGATCTTTTGTAATCTAATCTGATTAATCCTTCAGGGAGTTTTGCCTTCAGGGGAGACTCCCTTTTTACTTGGACACAGGATGGTGGCGGCAAATGGGCTGTATAGCCGGGGGAAAAATAGTCTTGTCCTGCCTTCTGGCTGCTTTTGTGAGCAGCCTTGCATTTTGCTCCATTTTTGCCTGGCCAGATCAGAACCAGGCTGCTCCGGGCCAGCCCGAAAAACGCACGGCCCTGGTTATCGGCAACGCCGCCTATGAATCGGGAGCTCTTCGCAATCCCATTAACGACGCACGCGCCATGGCAAAGACGCTTGCGGATCTCTCCTTTGATGTCACACTTAAGGAAAACCTGGACCAGAAACAAATGAAGCGCGAGATCCAGGTTTTCGGAGAAAAGCTCCAGAAAGGCGGCGTCGGGCTTTTCTATTACGCCGGGCACGGAATCCAGGTGAACGGGCGTAACTACCTTCTGCCCGTTGGCACGGCGATCGAGCATGAAAAGCAGGTCGAATATGAGGCGGTCGATATGGGCGCAGTGCTGGGCGAAATGGACTACGCCCACGCCCGAATGAATATAGTTATCATGGATGCGTGCCGCGACGACCCGTTTGCCCGTAGTTTCCGCTCCATGTCGCAAGGGCTTGCCTCCATTGACGCTCCGACCGGCACTCTGATTGCCTACGCTACGGCCCCTGGTTCTGTGGCCAATGACGGGCAGGGAGAAAACGGCGTTTATACGGGCGAACTTATCAAGGCTATGGTTCAGCCGGGGCTAAAGATCGAAGATGTCTTCAAGCAGGTGCGTTCGGCGGTGCGTGAGGCCACCGGGGGCAGGCAGGTCCCATGGGAATCTTCTTCTTTGGAAGGAGATTTTTACTTCCTTTGGCCTCCGCCAAAGCATCCGGTGCAGCCGGCCTCCACCCAGCCGCAGATAAATCCTTCAGGCGCAACCGAGCAGCGTTTGGCCTCCGGACCCATCGAAGAAGCTGCCTCACGTGGCGAAAAGCCCATAAAAACTCTCAAGACCTGGAAAGAGCCGGTTACAGGGCTGGTATTCGTATGGGCACCGGGCGGATGTTTTCTCATGGGCAGTCCGCAAAATGAGAAAGATCGCTCCGCAGACGAGGGGCCGGTTCACGAGGTTTGCGTCGACGGTTTCTGGATAAGCCAAACGGTGGTTACCAACGCTCAGTTGAGGCAATTCCAGAAAGATCACGACAGCAGGGACTACGCCGGCCATTCACTTAACGGCGATGGTCAGCCGGCGGTATATGTGAGTTGGGTGGACGCCAATAACTTTTCGCAGTGGCTTACCGGGCAGAACGGGGGACAATACAAGTTCCGGCTGCCAACCGAATCGGAGTGGGAATATGCGTGCCGGGCCGGCACCGAAACCTCCCGGTATTGGGGCGAAGATGCCTCCAGGGCTTGCATTTATGAAAACGTCGCAGATTATACGGCCCAAAGACAACTCNNATTCGAGGCGGGTGCTGGCGTGGTTCGGCAGGTTCGGTCAGGTGCGCCATTCGTGGAAGCGGTCTGCCCAACAGCATGAGAGACGATCTGGGGTTCCGGATCGTGCGCGAGCCTTAGAGCATCCCACGTTCTGTTCTTTGTTGACACCAGATCTAACGCAGGGAGGCTGAGATGAAAGTTGTCGGATTCAATGGAAGCGCGAGAAAAGACGGCAATACAGCTATTCTGATCGATTACGTCTTCGGCGAACTCCAAAATGCAGGCATCCAGACTGAGATGGTGCAGCTTTCCGGCAAGGATATCCACGGCTGCAGGGCGTGTTTCAAGTGCTTCAACAACAAAGACGGCCACTGTGCCGTTGATAATGATTATTTGATTCCATCAATCATTTTTTCCTGATCAGCCAGATGATCGTGCCGGGGTCAAATTACTGGAACATGGGACTCGGGCTCGATAAGGGAGACGTGGAAAAAGACACTGAAGGGATTGATACGATGAAGACCCTTGGGCGCAATATGGCCCGGCTGATCGAAAAGATTACGGGCTGTCCGTAAATAAGCCTCTTAGGGATCGCGCCGGATTTTGAGGAAAAATAGATGAAATTGAACAAAAACTCGATCGTTGCAGCCGTTTTTGTGCTGCTTTTCTTTCAAACGGCATCGACACCCGGCGGCGGGGTCTGGAGTTTGTCTTTCGCGGCCCAGGAACAGCCATCTCAGGACTTGGGAAATGCCGTTTCCGTTAATCCTGTAAATCCCGTCATGCAAAGCTCTTCTCTCCTTGACCGGACTATGCCCAGTCCTCTGCGTCTTTGCGCTGAACGCTTGCCTTCCGAGCCCGCAGCCTATCCCGAAGTGGATTTCCGCTGGGCTTTTGCAGCCAAGACCTCCCATGATGGAAAGAGCGGCACGCAGCCGGTCACCCAAGACATGGTCCTCAAGTCCGGCGACCAGGTCAAGATGATGGTCGAGCTGCAAAGAAAATGTTTTGTATACCTTTTCCACGATAACCGGCGGGATGGCGTCAAACTGCTCTTCCCATATGCCCTCCAGCAGTTTGAAGGCGATTACCAGCCGGAGCGCAGGTATTACATCCCGCGGGGAGACGCATGGTTCAGGCTGGACGAAAACCCTGGCCAGGAAGTATTCTATCTGGTGGCCTCCGCAAAACGGCTAGATGATCTCGAAAAAGCGTATATGCGGCACGAGTCCGCCGAAGCGGCTTCCAAAGTCGAGACAGCCCGGGCGCTTGTCGATCTGATAAGGGAGCTTAGAAGGCAACACCGCGAACTGAGCTCACCCGCCGAGCGGCCGGTTCCCATCGGGGGGACCTTGAGAAGCGTCGGAAAAGTCCAGGACCCTGACCGGTTGGACATCGCAACTTTTGCCGACGAGATTCTCTCGACCGGCTTCGTGGCCAGGACTTATACGATTGAGCACAACTAACCGGAAGCCGGGCCGGATGTATCTGTTTGCGGCAATTGCCGCGTTCGGCGTTGTACAGTTGATTTTCCAGCTTCTTGGGGGCTTGTTCGAAACCTGGAATTCACAGGTTTTCGACAGGTTTTTCCTGTTTCGTTCTTCGATTGGTGCGCTCAGGCCTCCCTACGATGGGACGGTAGTGCATGTAGACCTCAACGATACCGCCATCCAGCAGCTAAAAACTTATTATCTGACCCGCTCCCACTACGGCCAGCTTATTGGAAACCTTGCCGCAATGCGCGTAGCGGCCCAGGCATACGATCTGATCTTTGCCGCCGGGACCAGCCAGGCGGATGACAAGGCGATAATCGCAGCGACGCGGGAGGCGGGCAACGTCTACTTCGGCATGGCCATTGATCTGGGGTCTCAGAGTGGGGCGTTCCCCGGCCGCATAGCCCCTGAGGTTCGCGAATATCTAGACCGCACGAAGTGGGCCGTGAAAGTGGAGGGCCAATCAGAAGGCCTCTACTCCGGGACAAAGCCGCTGATAACTTTTCCGCCCCTTGCCGAGGTCTCCAGGGGAATTGGGTTTCTCAGCCTCAAAACGGACCGCGATGGAGTGGTCCGCCGTGTGCCGCTGGTCGTGCGATGCGAAGGCGGGTTTTATCCAAGTCTGCCGTTCCGCGTCGTTTGCGATTACTTAGGAGCGGGGCCGGAAAATATTACCGTAAGGCCGGGCAGCTACATCCGGATCAAGGATGCAAGGCCTCCCGGAGGCCCACCCCGTGACTTTTTGATCCCTATCGACGAAAATGGTGCGATGATAATAAATTTCATCGGGCCATGGGGGCAGATGCGCCATTACAATTTCGCGCAGATCCTTTCGGCGTCGGGCGACCGGGACGCACTCGAGATGTGGACCGAAGAGCTTTCGGGGAAAATAGTCGTAGTCTCCGATGTTTCCACAGGCGCGACCGATCTCGGAGCGGTGCCGGTGGATATAAATTTCCCGCTGAGCGGCCTGCATGCCAACGTGATCCAGACGATCCTTTCCGGTGCTTTTTTGCACGAGCTAAGCCCTGCCGGGATACTGGCGATTGAGCTGGGCATGGTTGCAATGGTTTTCCTTTTATCGACCTGCTTTTCCCCAATTTTATTCATCGCCTCGGCCTCCCTGCTCATAACCTGCTATGCGGGCGCAACTCTGGGCCTTTTTCTCGTCTATGGTTTGATGGCGAACATAGTGCGCCCTGTAATCGCGGGCGGCGCCGCCGCTTCGCTGATCATGGCTTTGCGGTATTTGCGGGACTCAAGGGAAAAGGAGGTCCTGAGGAGGTCTTTCGAGTCCTATTTCCCGTCCTCGGTTGTGGAAAGGATCCTTGCCGACCCGGCGATGATGAGCAGGGGGCAGAGAAAAGAGCTGACGATCCTTTTCAGTGACATCAAGGATTTTACCGCGCACTCTTCCACATATTCGCCCGACCGGATTAGGGGCTTTTTGAATGAGTATTTCGAAACAATGGTGGAAGTTGTTTTTACATACAAGGGGACGGTCGACAAGTACATCGGAGACGGTCTGATGGTCTTTTTCGGAGACCCCGAACCGGTGCCGGACCATGCCCTCAGAGCGGTCCGAGCGGCAATCGAGATGCAGAACAAGGCGCGCGGACTTAGCGCAAAATGGGCCAGAGAAGGCGGTTTCCCCTTGCGCGTGCGGATCGGGATCAGTACCGGGGAGGTCGTTGTGGGCAACATGGGGTCTTCTCGACGGCTATCATACACCGTGCTTGGTTCCGCAGTGAACCTGGCAAAAAGGCTGGAATCGAGCGCGCCGGCTGACGGCATCCTCATTTCCCAGAAGACCCGTGACCTCGTTGTACCTTTTGTTTCCACCCGGCTTTTCGGCGAGATCAATGTAAAAGGAATTCAAGATCCCGTTAGTGCTTATGAAGTAGCGCACCAATCCTGATCTTTCCTGCGCAATGAGGTTGCGTGTCCCTGACATGTCTCGACTATGTCTCGGCCATGGACAATGCTACACCCGCAAGTATGGTTCAATAGTTGGTGTTGACAATAACGGAATGCCGGAGTGTAAGTGATGAAGATTCTCTTCTGCATTGACCCGGAAACAAGTTTCCCTCACATTTACGGGCATGAGATATTTGAGCCTGGATTATGCGTGAAAATGCCTGACAAATGTCATGCACTTGTCACAATTATCTGATGTTATGGTGTAAATTCGTAAGAGGGGGAAAGCTGCATGCAGGCCCGAATTTGACCGCTCCATCAGCATTGATTTTCAGGGAGCAAAGATCACCAGAGATACCGGCTTTCTTCTCATGAGGGAGATGGATCAATGATTTATTAAGTATCCTCAGTGGCGCTACGTCTCAAATTGACGACCCGAGATCGCCTCGACATACGGATGATTCCTTGCTCGGATTGCTGCGGCAGAGAGTTTATCAGGCTGCGGCAGGCTATGGGGGTTACAATGATGCCGGCCCGGAAATGCGGTTCCTCTCCAGTTTGGGGCCAGGTTGGCGAATTATTCAGGATCAAGAGTTTTGCAGCGGCCTCCTTTGCTCCAAAATTGCATTTGACTTTATAGAGTAGGTGGTAAAAAATATGCCTATGGACAAGGGCAAAGCAACCAATGAGATCATGGATGTCTTCATTAGGGTCGTGAATAAGCACAACGGACTGGAAAAGATCCCCGTCAGGCATTCACCGGGTCTTGGCCTCTATCATTTCGAGCGGTACGTGATCTACAGGGTTGGTGTAAACGCTCATCTGATTTTAAAGAATTAAGTGGTGATTTACAAATCGCTCAAAATATCGATGCTAATGTATCTGCATTTTAACATAATCAACAAGCGTATCAAGCATTAATGGATGTAATACTTTTCTTCTACAGTGACCAGCCGGTCATAGGCCGCAAACCCGCTTGCTTGCATGATCGCTTTTTGAAATCATCAAAAATGTAGTGCCACAGAATTTGCTGTTTTACTTTGATTTCCTGCCCTGTTGTCTAGTAATGTTGAAGTGTCCTGATAGGGAGGCTTCAACATGTTTGCTCGAACCAAAAAGTCCGGTAAGTACCAATACCTCCAAATCGTCGAAAACCACCGGGAAGGTCCCAAGGTCAACCAGCAGGTTATCGCAACGCTTGGCAGGCTCGATCACATGCACGCCAAGGGGGAAGTCCAAACCCTGGTTCGCTCCCTGGCGCGTTTTTCTGAACAAGCCCTCCTTGTCCTTTCCGGCAGAAGCGACATTAGTGCAGAATCCACAAAGATAGGCCCCGCTCTCATTTTCGAACGACTGTGGAAAGAGCTTGGAATTCCAAAGGTCCTCCAAGGGCTTCTTTCCGAGAGATTCTTCACCTTCGATGTGGAGCGGGCACTTTTCCTGACCGTTCTCCACAGGCTGATGGTGAGCGGCTCGGACCGCTTCTGCGACAAGTGGCGCAGGGACTATTTCGTGAAGGGGGCTGATGAAATAGAGCTTCATCATCTCTACCGGGCCATGGCTTTTCTCGGTGACGAGATTGATGACCAGAAGAGCGCAAATCCCTTTACTCCCCGATGCATCAAGGATGTCATTGAGGAAGGGCTGTTCATGCTTAATCGCCACCTCTTTTCCGGGTTGGACCTTGTTTTTATTGATACGACCTCCATCTATTTCGAGGGAGCGGGAGGAGAAACAATTGGGGAATGATAAGCAAAGAAACCCTGAG
>OMSV01000150.1:0-6709 GCA_900290385.1 Syntrophobacter sp. SbD2
TCCGATACGGCGGCAAAACCGCGTAGCGTCATGACAAAAACGTCCGGTTTGATGGCCTTGGAACTGTACGCACGGATCACGTCCTCGCCTTTGACTCCAGGAGCGGCGGCCGGATCGGCGATAATTACGACCCCCGCATGTTCGACCGCTTCGAACGAATCGTCTGCGTATGAAATAGCCTTCGCACCCGAACATGCCTCGACACACTGGAAACACTCCGAACACACGCCGCACTGGAGGCACCTGGAGGACTCTGAGTGGACCTGATCTTCAGTCAGGCCGAGGGCGACCTCGCCGGAAAGCTCCCTGCGTGAGGTGGGACGAAGCTCCTGCATCCTGGCGCGGGGAAAAGAGGGAATCCCCGGGGTGATCTCTGGAAAGTCTAACTCCCGGGGCCGGGATAAAGAACAAGGCTCAGCGGGTTTTCCGGTCAGAAGATCTTCGCCGGACAGGAAACTATGAACGGCCAGAGCCGCCGCCCGGCCGGAGGCCATAGCCGATACGACCGTCGACGGTCCGGTTACGGCGTCGCCTGCGGCAAAGACATTATTAGCGTGCGTCCATCCCTTGCCGTCAACCCGGGTGAGCCTGCCAGGCGTGGCAAGGTTTTGCGGGCAGCAGTCAAGAAGGGCAGGATTTCCCGTCTGACCTATTGCTATGACAACGCGTTCGAATTCAATCTCGACCGGATTGCCGCCTTCAACGGGGACCGGCCATGGGATACCTTTGGCGTCCGGTTGGCCCGGGATGGTCGGAAAGAGGCGTATAGCCTTAAGGCTCCCGCCATCTCCCATAAATTCGGCGACTTTGAAGCTGGTCTTTATGGCTACTCCCTCTCTTAGCGTCTCTTCCACTTCCAGTGTGTCCGCCGGGATCAGTTCCTCGGGAAACCACGAAATCAATGTAACCTGGGCGCCAAGGCGAACAAGCGTTCGTGCGGTTTCAAATGCGGCGTTACCGTCACCGATGACCGCAGTTTTTGCGGAAACAGACTTTATTTCTCCCCGATGCACGGCGGAGAGAAATGAGATGCATCCGACAACCCCGTCAAGTGTTTCTCCAGGGACATTGAGCTTCCGGTCTTCCCACAATCCAGTGGCGAGAACAATCGCCGAGAAGTCCTGAGCGTCCCGGGAGGGTTCAAATTCGCAGCCCAGGCGGAATTCGATTCCAATCCGGCGAAGGTATTGGATTTCCTGGTCGAGCACCGGACGCGGGAGCCGGTAAGGTCCGATTGCGTAGCGCAAAAGGCCCCCCGGAGCTTCTTGTTTCTCAAAGACCATCACTTGATATCCGAAGCGGATAAGGTCGTGTGCTGCGGCAAGTCCGGCAGGACCCGAACCAACCACGGCAATTTTTCCGGGCCGAGTCCTGGCTGGTTTTGCCTTAGTCACGTCGGGAGAGGCGTTATCGGCAATGAAGCGCTTTATGTCCCGTATCGCAAGGGGTTGATCGAGATCGTTCCTGCGGCATGCAGCCTCGCATGGATGAGTGCAGACCCTTCCGCAGATGCCGGGCAAGGCGTTGTCCTTCCTGATAAGTTCGAGCGCCTCGGTGTACTTCCTGGCGCGCGCCAGGGCCATGTATCCCTGGACGTTAACTCCCAGAGGGCAATTTGTCTGACACAGAGGAGTCTTGCGCTTATCAATTACCGGCCTGCCCGGGAGGGCGTGCCTTCCTCCGTACTTTAGGGCCTTTTTGCCATCAGGGCTGACTGCCGGACAATTCTCCGAACATAGACCGCAAAGGGTGCACTTATCGGCGTCAACGTAGGAGGCCGGTTTTTTGTAACGTATTGAAAATCCCTGGGGCGTGTGCTTGATCGACTTGATAGCAGCGGGAAGAAGAAGCCTGATCCCCGGATTTCTCATTATTCGAAGAAGACCCGGGCGCAGAGCATAGTTGAAGCTAACCCCCGAAGGCATCCGCCAGATATCAGAGGCGAGTTTCTCATTGAGGTCAGGGGCTTCGTCAATCAGTGTGACCGGTATCCCCATCTCGCCCAGTTTATTGGTTGCGGCGATCCCCGCTGGTGTAGCGCCGATTACGCACACCTTCTGAAGGCGTTCCTTGGGATTTTTCATGCCCCGGCCCCCTTGATTGCAGCGGCCTTTTTCTGCCTGGCCTTGAGCAGAGCCTGCCCGAAATCGTAACCTTTGTTGAAGGCGGCTATGTTTGCGTCTTGAGTTCCCTTGGGGACGGAATCGGCTACAGAGGTGAGCATCCCCTTCAGCGAAACTGCACCGGTTATCGAGGTTACAAAGCCGAGCATGACGATGTTGGCCATCATCTTTCTGCCAAGTTCTTCGGCAATGCGGGTTGCCGGGATCGGGAAAACACCCCCGCCGGCACTATCGGCAGACCTCACCATGTCCTGATCAATAATGAGGATGCCGTTGTCTGCAAGCAGATGGCGGTATTTCTCGTATCCCATCTGGGACATGCACACCAGGATGTCCGGATTGCGCACGTAAGGGTAATGAATTGGTTTGTCCGATATGATTACCTGAGCGCTGCAAGCCCCGCCACGAGCTTCGGGGCCGTAGGACTGCGTAAGAGTGCTCTGCCGATGGTCTGTAAGACAAGCCGCCGTCCCGAGCACCTGGCCGGCAAGGACTATGCCTTGCCCACCGAGGCCGGTTATGAGGATCTCTGTTTTTAGTTCTGCGGTCGTGGTCCGGTCCATTGCACTCTCACTCGGCCCTTCTTATCAGCCTTCGGGGCTCGATTGTTTGCGATTCAGGCGCGATCTCATGAAGCACGAGGGCGGCATATCCTTTCGTAGGCCTCCGCAAAGGTCGGCTTGTCGTATTCTACGAATTTCCCAAGAGTTATGCCCTGCTTGAAATCCAGGATAACTTCGGCAGGATTTGCGCCATTTTTTACTATTGTCTTTTCCTGATAGATCTTGAGTGAATCAATCGGTTTCTGCTTGTTTCTGCGCCCATACCCTGTAGGGCAGGGGACGAGAACCTCGATGAACGAAAAGCCTTTGCGCGCAAGAGCTTCCCCGATCGATTGAGTAAGATCGCGCGTATGAAGCATTGTCCAGCGTGCAACGTAGGTGGCCCCCGAAGCGTATGCCAGCAGGGGCAGGTTGAATGGGGTTTCGGGATTGCCAAGGGGTGTGGTCGACGTCTTGGCCAGATTGGGGGTGGTAGCCGCAGCCTGTCCACCGGTCATTCCGTAATTAAAGTTGTTCACGCAGATCACCGTCAGATCCATGTTCCTTCTGGCGGCGTGAAGGAAATGATTCCCACCGATTGCAAACAGGTCTCCATCGCCGCTGAAAACTACAACGCTCAGTTCTGGATTGGCCAGCTTCATACCAGTGGCAAACGGGATTGCCCGCCCATGAGTGGTATGGTAGGAATCGAGCTTGACGTAGCCTGCACCTCTTCCCGAACATCCTATCCCGGAGACTACAACGGTGTTTGCCAGGTCCGTGCCGGCTGACTGGATGGCGATCAGCGAGGAGGAGAAGGCCGTGCCGATTCCGCATCCGGGGCACCATATATGCGGGATGCGATCGGTCCGCAGGATATTATCCAGGGGATGTTTTGGGGAGCGATTATTGTTCATGCGCGTCCTGACTCAAGGCTAAGAGCGATCCTTCCTGGCAGAGTCAACGGGTCTTATAAGTCCGTGGTTTATCCCCGACCGGTGCCGGCATGTATTGTTTCGAGTATCCGGGCGGGTGTAATAACCGTCCCTCCGGCATGACCGACCAGCAGGGCGGGGACCATACTTCCGGCGCACCTTTGTACCTCGAGGTGCATCTGCCCCAGGTTCAATTCCACCGTTATTAGGCACTTCACCCGTTTTGCAAGCTCTCTTATTGCATGCTCCGGGAAAGGCCATACGGTTACCAGTCGCAAAAGGCCGGCTTTTATGCCTTGTTGCCGAGCCTCATCAACGGCGGCCAGGCTGCTCCGTGAGCTGATCCCGTAAGAGATCAACGCCACATCTGCGTCCTCCAGCCGGTATTCCTCAACCTGTATGATCTTGCTGAGGTTCGCACGGATTTTTCCCGTTATTCGTGAGACCATCTCCGAATGCGCCTCGGGGGTCATCACCGGATAGCCTTTTTCGTCGTGAGTCAGACCCGTAAAGTGAACCCGATAGCCCTCGCCGGCATTAGCCATTGGCGCTACTCCATTTGGGCCGGGATGAAAGGGCTTAAAACGGTCCTTTCTGCCTTTGGGACGGGGGCGGGACTGGAGCCCTATTTTTGATTGATCGGGTATGATGACCCTCTCAAACAGGTGGCCCACTACCTCATCGGCCATTATCATTACGGGGAGCCGGTATGTTTCGCTCAAGTTGAATGCGGTAATGGTCTGGAAGAAAAGCTCCTGGGGCGAAGCAGGGGCAAGTGCAATGATCTCGTAATGACCATGGGAGCCCCACCTTGCCTGCATCATATCACCCTGAGCGCCGAGAGTCGGTAGGCCCGTCGAAGGACCTGCACGCTGAACGTTTACTACCACGCATGGAGTTTCCATTACGAGCCCGAGTCCGATGTTTTCCATCATCAGACTGAACCCCGGACCGGAGGTCGCGGTCATGCTTTTTGTCCCGGCGCAGGAAGCGCCAAGAACTGCGGCCATTGCGGATATCTCGTCTTCCATTTGAATGAAGACCCCGCCAAGTTCCGGAAGCCTCCTTGCCATGTGCTCGGCTATCTCGGTGGCCGGCGTGATAGGATACCCGGCAAAAAAGCGGCAGCCGGCGGCAAGCGCCCCCTCCGCGCATGCCGAGTCACCATCCATGAAATGTTCTCCGGTGAGAACTGCAGGTTTCATAAAGAGAAAAAATCCATAAAAGTTATTGGATTGAAAGCTCGGGAATGCTTTGCACCGGAACTTCCAGAGAGTAAATCGCAAAATCGGGGCAGATGGCCTCGCAATAGTGACAGTTTACACACAAATCAGGCTGTTTTATCGCCGGAGGGTGGTATCCCTTCGAGTTGAAGCGCTCGGATGCCTCGAGAACATCTCTTGGGCAGTATTCAATACAGTAGCCGCACCCTTTGCATCGGTCTTCTATGATATAGACCATCCCTTTGGAAACGACGATCTGTTCTGTATCCAGGGGAACGCGCCAGAATTTCATCTGTTGACCTCTTAGAACGTAATGAACAGGGGAGCGAATGTGTCTTTGAAATATCAGGTAATTTTGTAAGCAAGTCAAGACAAATGAGATGGCAAAATGATGGAATTGGTGGGTTGGGGTATTTTCCCGCCTGGGGGGAATGGGCAGTTCAGATTAAGATGTTGCTTTTGATCGACTCTAAGGGGAAGGATTTGGTCTTTTTGTCTCAGAAGAAAAATATCGGAGAAGTTGGTAAAGTCTGAGATCCACCCTTCCCCCTTGTAAAAATAGGGGGGAGATTCCATAAATCTCTAAATTCATCTCACCAGTTTATCAGGATTTTCTTTCCGCCGCTCTCGGCCAATACCCGATAATTAAAATCAGGATGCAATGAAAGGAAAGAATCGAGCGGTCCTTGTTCGCCGAACAGGAAAATCCTTTTTCCGGACGTCCACTCGTTGATCAGTTCATCCTGCGTGAGGCACAGCTTTGGGGCTGTTTTATCTTGCAGGCCGTACCAGAGAACGCCGTACCCGGCGTTCATGACGTAAACCTGGAGACCTGTGTAGTAATTGAGGGTTGAACCTCTCTCGTAAAAATCGTTTACGACGATCTTATCTCCCGGCCTATAGTGGTATTGGACGACTTTGGCGAGGCTCTTGGAGCTGAGCACCGGTTCAAAGGCAACCATTCCGGCATTGTAGAAATGGCACAGTCCTACCATAAAGGTGGCCAGGACGAGGAAAGAGAGCCTCCGGCGGTTGCGGAGAGCGCAGAAAAATGCGGCGGATGGGCCGAGGATCAGCAAGCCGGCGGTCGGATACACCAGTGGAGCCAGATGGCGGAAAGTTGCCGGTGTGAGGTCGTGAAGGT
Source organism: Syntrophobacter sp. SbD2 (assembly GCA_900290385.1). The sequence continues at coordinate 5,968 of OMSV01000150.1, forward strand.
GCGCGAAAGTGAGCAGGTAGGGCTCCGTTTGAGCACGAAGAGTCCCGGCGAGGGTAGCCGACGCTTCAGAGTGGTCGCCCCACCATGTGAGCGCGATCATTCCCGCGCCTGTTAAGAGCGTCACGGCGGCTAAGACCCCGAGGCCTATTAGGCCCCACTTCGGGGAGGGCTCCCGCATGTCGAGGTCCGCCATGGCCTTGCCGAGCAGGAGAGCGAATGCGGCTAGGGTGGGCAACGTGTAGTATTCCTGGGTTGTGCTGAACAAAAAGAATGTCAGAATAACGCCAATCCAGATAAGTAGAAAAAGGCAAGTCCGTTCGGTTTTCTCCTGCGGGCGGATGGACCTTGGAAAATTTCGGACAAGCCCCCATATGAATGCACTCCACGGGAACAGCCATACAAGGTGAAGGCCCAGGAACAGCAGGCGAGGAACGGTATCATAATCTTTGGGATACCGCATGCCGAGATAGCGCAAAAGGTGCTCGCGGATAATATAGAACCACAGGAAATCCGAATTGGCCAAGGCCGCCGCAACATGCCAGGGCGCCGCTACTATCAGAAAAATTATGATACCATACCCGATCTGAAGCCGCCTGATGACCTTCCAGTTTCCAGTCACCATAATATGCACAAAAATGATTGCGGCCGGAAAGATGATGCCGATCAGTCCCTTTGTCAGCACAGCCAGTGCGGCTGAGATGTAAAGTGCACCACACCGCAGATCGACGGGTCCGGCCTTTTT